>JBILXQ010000084.1:0-8682 GCA_044378375.1 Planctomycetota bacterium | reverse complement strand
TCGACGAGTACAGGCTCGTCTGTGGCTCTCAGCTTCTCCAAGAACTCCGGAGTGGGGCGGCGTGCAGAGTGTGGTCCAAGCTCAAGCGGCCGTAGAGCATGCGTGGCCATGACCAGCAAGGCGATCGCCAGCATGCCCATGATCCACGAGCGTGTCATCGCGTCATTGCGCGCAACGAGCGCAGGTTGAGCCACAAGTACAGTGCGGTTTGCCCCACCAAGAGGACCACGGCATCCAGCCCCACCAAACCGCGTGCGAAGGACTGGCACGCGCTCAAGGGCGAGAGGTGCGCAGCCAACCAACTGCCGGCCTGCACCTGCGGCAGCCAACCATCCACCACGGTCCACACCCGCAGATCACCCAAGGCCAGCAGCGCCAAAGCAAGCAAGGCGGACAGCACATAGGCCGTGGTTTGGTCCCTGGTGGTGGAGGAGATCCATGCGCCTAGCGCGAGCAACCATCCACCCAGCAACAAGCTGCCTGCATAACCGCCTGCGATGCGACTCCATTCGACCGGGCCATGCGCTGCCAACAGCAACAGCACGGGCGTAGTGAGCAGCAAATACACGACGTGCAGCAGCAGCGCCGATAGCCATTTGCCCAAGACCAACTGCAGCGGGGACAAAGGCAACGCACGCCATGTTTCCAGCGTGCGCAAGCGCACATCCTCGGACCACAGACGCATCGACAGAGCCGCCAAACACAAGGCAAGGGTCCACGGCAGGGCGAGGAAGAAGGGGGTAGCGTCAACTAAACCTGACAAGAAGAACCCGTGCACAAAGGGCGCGATCGAAGCGACTAAGGCGACGATCAAGGTTGCCACCGCCACATTGCTGTCGAGCGTGGCCTGGCTTTCACGTCGTGCAACCAAGTAGACCCCACGCCACCAAGAGGCGCGACCTTTCAGGGAGGGTGTGGTCATGGTGCAACTACCTGTGCAGGTTGGCGCGCAGCCGCGGTCACCACGAGGTCTTCTACTGTGCAACGCTGAGCGTGCGCCTGCAGGCGCAAGTCCGCCAGGTGCGCATCAAGCACCAAGTGCCCGGCCTGCAAGACCAGCACTCGCGTGCACACCGCCTCCACCTCTTGCAGCACATGCGTCGAGAACAGCACGGCCTTGTCAGGTGCGATCTCCAGCAAAAGCCTGCGGAATGCGCGCGTTTGCAGCGGATCCAGGCCGTGCGTGGGCTCATCCAACAGCACGACTTCCGGATCGTGCACCAAGGCAGCCGCCAAGGCGATGCGCCGCCGGAAGCCCAAGGAACACTCGCGCACACGCTTGCCCAGCACGGGCTCCAGTTCGAGCCGCTGTGTGAGCCATGCCAAGCGCTGCTCTAACGCCGCGCCCTCCAGGCCCCGCACCGCGCCATGGAAGCACAGCACCGCATGCGCGCTCATGCCATCCCACAAGCCGTCATGCTCGGCTAGGTAGCCGGTCTTCGTCCGCGCTGCCAATGGCTCGCGGCGCGTGTCGACGCCGGCAACTTGAATCCGCCCGGCATCGGGTTCCAAAGTGCCAGCGATGGCCCGCAAGGTCGTGGTCTTGCCGGCGCCGTTGGCCCCCAGAAAACCGACAATCTCGCCCTTCTGCACGGTGAAGGACAAGCCGTCCACAGCAGGCCGCCCGCCATAGCTGTGGCGTAGGCCCTCGACCGCGATGCCGGTGTGCGTCATGCCCGCCAAGATACCCCTTGGGAGGCTAGCCTTGGCAACGGCGCTGTGCGGGAAGTACGCTCGGATCCATGCTCCGCTCGGCAACTCCACACCAGGCCCTGTTGGCTCTAGCCGGCTTGGCGCTAGGTGGGCTGGCGGCTTGCTCGGGCGGCGAGCCGAAGCAGGCCAGCAGCTCTGTGCTGCCGCTCGCCTTGCCGCGCACGCAGGCCGAGCGCACGGCGTTGCGCGCGGTGGATGCGTTCCATCCCGAGCGAGACAGTGCGTTGGCTTCAGGCGGCACCGTGGTGGTGCACACAGAGTCTCTACCCAAGCAACTGAACCCGTTGCTGGTGAACACGGCGTACGCCAAGCGCTTGCTGCAGGATGTGCATGCGACGCTGATGGTGCGCGGTCGTTCAGGTGGCTTTGAGCCGCTGCTCGCGGAGCGCGTGCAAGCCGTGAGTCCGACCGAGTGGGAGGTGACCCTGCGCGAGGGCGTGCGCTGGCACGACGGCCAACCGTTCAGCAGCGAAGATGTGCTGTTCAGTTTGAGTCTGTTCCGCAATCCCGAAGTGCGGTGCGATGACTTGCGCTGGCAGTACGAGCGACTCAACGCGACCGCTACGGATGCGCGCACGCTGCGCTTTGCCTACGCGGAGCCGTACTTCCAAGCGCAAGCTGCACTCGCCGATCTGCCGCTCCTGCCGCGTCATCTCTACGATTTGGAGCGCGTGCAGCCCGGGCAAACGCACGACCAAAGCGCGCGTGCACGCTTTGTGAACGAACACCCGGCCAATCGGGCTTGGATTGGCTTGGGGCCATATCGGCTCGCGCGCTTTGACTCAGCTGGCGCAGAGTTGGTGCGCTTTGCCGGGTGGTTTGAGCCTGCCCGCGCCGGTCGCGCCGACACCATCCGCTGGAACCTGCAACCGGATCCCTCAGCTGCCTTCCGTGCCGTCCTGTCAGGTGAACTGGACATCGTGGCCATGGTGACCACCGAGGACTTCTACTCTCAAGCCGCAGTCACCGCCGAGACTGAGGGCCGCATCGTGCGCAGCCTGCTCGAATCGCCGGGCTATTGGTATGTGGCTTGGAACCAACTGCGACCCGCACTCGCGGATGTACGCGTGCGCCAAGCACTCGCCCATGCGGTTGACATGGACGCGTTTGTGCAGGCGCACTACCGCGGCTTGGCAGCGCGCGTGTCGGGCCCGTACCCGCCCGGTTCACCGTTCTGTCCCGAGGATGTGTCGGCACCGGCCTTCGATCCCGAGCGTGCGGCGCGCTTGCTGCGCGACAGCGGATGGAAGGACCTGGACCAAGATGGCGTGCTCGAGCGTGATGGCGCGCCGTTGCGTTTGGAGCTGTTGGTCCAAGCTCAAAACCGCACCGCGGCAGACTTTGGTGCGTACTACCAAGAGGCTCTGCGGCGCGTGGGCATCGCCTTGCAAGTCACTCCTTTAGAGTTGGCGCAGCTCGTGGCGCGCCGGAACCAGCGTGAGTACGACGCCGTGATGTTGGCTTGGGCGGTGTCCGCTGAACCGGACCCGGAACAAAGCTGGCATTCCAAGCATGCGCCGGAGGGCTCCGCAGGCAACAACTTCTCGGCGCTGGTGGATGCTGAGGTCGATCGCTTGATCGAAGCGGGACAACGCGAGCTTGACCCCGCGCGTCGTGCGGAACTCTGGTTGGCATTGCACCGGCGCATCGCCGAAGTGCAGCCTTATCTCTTTGGTGCCTCGCCGTTGCGCAAAGTCGTCAGCCGCCGCGCCTTGCATGGCTTGCGCTGGCAGCAGGCAGACCCCAACTATGTGACGCGCGAGCTGGGCTTTGCCCGCAGCGCAGACGCAGCACAAGGAGCGCCGCGTTGAGCGCACGGCTGGTGCGTTTGCTCCTGCGCTTGTTGGTGCGCTGGGCCATCACTGTGCCCTTGGTGGTGTTGATCGTGGTGCTCGCCTTCCGCTTGGCACCAGGCGATGTGCGCGCCCTGCACAGCGAAGGCGCGGAGGGGCGCAGCGCAGCGGAATCCCTCAGCAGTCAGCGCTTCGCGGAAGAGCATTTGCTCGACGCATCCGTGTGGCGCCAATACGCACATGCGTTAGGTCCTTTTGACCTGTCTCCGCGCGGGCATCGTTGGTTCGGAGGGGATGGCACTCGTCCTTGGCACGGTCTGTTGGCTCTGGAGTTCGGCACGGAGTGGAGTCGTCCACAGGTGCGCATCCGCGATGAGTTGGCACAGCGCGCGCTGACTACAGTGCCTCTGGCATTGGGCGCTTTTGTCGTCGCGTTGCTTTTGGCGTTGCCCGTAAGCGTGTGGTTGGCGCTCCTGCGTACTGCACCGCGCGGACGCTATGTTGCGCGTCTGGTCTCCACCTTCTTGCTGCTGCTGGATGCGCTGCCCGGCTTCGCGCTGGCCTTGCTTCTGGTGGCACTCCTCGGGCCTCAGGGCACCAACTGGTTCCCCGCCACCGGTTTGGACAGTCGTGAACCACAGCTGCCGTTCCTGTTGGATCGCGCTTGGCACTTGGTGTTGCCGGTACTGGCCCTTTCCTTGGGTGGCATCGCCCACTTGGCGCGGCAGTTGTCGACGAACCTGCTGCAACTCGAGCGCGAGGAGTGGATGCGTGCGGCCCGCGCCAACGGCCTGACGCGCGCTCAAGCCCTGCGCCGTCATGCGCTTCCGCATGCCCTGCCACCGTTGATCGGCTTGTTCGGTGGTGCGCTGCCGGCGCTGGTCTCGGGTGCCGTGGTGGTGGAGACCGTCTTCGCACTCCAAGGTTTGGGTAGCTACGCCACGGAAGCCGTGCTCGCGCGCGACCTCTCGATTGTCTTGGCGACCTGCACCCTTGCTGCCGTAGTGGCGGTCGTAGGTTCGGTCTTGGCCGACGAGTTGGTGCGCAGCCTCGACCCGCGTAGCCGTCAAGGAGACGTGACACATGGCTGATCCGCTGCGGAGCCTGGCAGCTTGCGTCTTGGGCGCATTGCTTGCGTTGGCTTGGCTTGCGCCTCTGGTGGCCAATGACAAGCCGCTTTGGGCCGACGCTCGCGATGTGCAAGCGGCACAACTTGCCCAAGTAGAACTTGGCGCGGCCTTGGATCAGTATCGGACGGCTCTGGCTGCCGATGCTGCAGCCACGCAGGCAAGCACGGCATGGACGGAACTCGAGCGTGCGTGGGAGCAAGCCGCCGCGCGCAGCAGCGCTCCCGAGTCTGAGGTGACGCGCGTGCGCAGCACCATGACCGATTGCGCTAAACGCCCCGAGCGCCTTGTCGACGTGCAACGCCTCCTGGCGCCGTGGTTGGAGAACCTGGAGCTGCCCCGCGTGCGTCGCATGGTGGGCTCTCCGGTGTTGGCGAGTATGGACTCGGGGGCACTGCTACGGCTGGCGCTGCTGCCAGTCTTAGCCTGTCTAATTTTTTGGACAGCTCGTGGCGGCCTGCCGGACGGGCATAGGCTGTGGTGGGCGCTCGGTCTGGCAGCTTCCACCGTGCTGGTGTGGGTTGGATTGCAGGCCGTCCAACAACCCGAGCTCGCCCGCGTGGACACCTACCGTGTCGAACGCGCTCAGGTGCACGTTGACAGGGTCCTGTGGCCCTTGGTGCAGCACGGTCCCGCACAGACCCAACTGAGCGAGGCGTGGAGTGCGCCGGGCGGCTACACAAGGCCCAATCCGCACTGGTTGGGCACGGATGGTCTAGGCCGTGATGCGTTGTCCCGTTTGCTTCACGGCTCGGCCATCTCGCTCGAGATCGCACTGCTGGCCGGGGCAGTAGCCTTGGCCTTGGGGTGGTTGATCGGCACAACCTGCGGTCTGCTGGGCGGTTGGTTCGACACGCTGTGCGTGCGCCTGATGGAGACCTTGGCCAGCATTCCCTTCCTCTTCCTGGCGATTGTGGTGCTCGCGCTTGTGCGCGGTCGTGTCGTGCCGTCGGTGACCGTGGCGCTGTTGGTTGCGGCCGTTGCGTGGGTTCCCGTCGCTCGCTTGGTACGCGCGCAGACGCTGGTCGAACGCGCGCGGGAGCATGTGCAGGCTTTGCGCGTGGTCGGCATCCCCGAAGGCTGGATTCTATTGCGCCACATCCTGCCTGCAACGTTGCCGGCTGCTGCCACAGCGGCCGCATTCTTGGCGGGATCAGCGGTAGGCGTAGAGGCCGCGCTGTCCTGGCTCGGATTGGCGACCACCATCCCGCAACCCACATGGGGCGCGCTCGCTGGCGAAGCCGGCGGGCTGGAGCGTTGGTGGTTGTGGCTGCCACCTAGCCTGTTGGTCGCACTCACCTGCGCTTGTCTGCTGGTGCTGGGGGAGCGTCGTGAGGAGCCTCGCTCATGACGCCGGTCTTGCAGCTCAACGATGTCGGTGTCGCACGCGCAGACGCGACTGTCCTGCGCGGAGTGTCGCTGCAGCTCGACCAAGGTCAGTCCTTGGCCATCGTCGGCTGCTCGGGTGCAGGCAAGTCGACACTGTTGCGTGCCATCGCGGACCTGTTGGATCCCGCGGAAACCCTGGCGGGGAGCGTGATCCGGGCCGATACGCGTCCGTCCTGGCAAGTCATCGGTGTCGTGTTCCAGGAGCCGCTCGCCAGCTTGGATCCTTTGTGGACGATTGGTCGCTTGGTGGCCGAGCCTTTGCGTTCTTTGGGCGTGCCGCGTGCGCAGTGGCACGCGCGCAGCGTACGCGCGCTCGAGATCGCAGGTTTTGCCAATGCCGAGCACATCGCACAGCTGCACCCGCATGAGTTGTCGGGTGGCATGCGCCAGCGCGTGTTGCTGGCGGTGGCCCTGGTGCGCGAGCCCAAGATCTTGGTCTTGGATGAGCCGACAAGTGCTCTTGACGCCCAAGCTGCGTCCGGTTTGCTTGACGACTTGGAACGCCTGCGTCGCGATCAAGGCCTGACCTGGATTGCGGCCACACACGCCTTTGCCGTCGCGCAGGCGGCGCAGCGTGTGTTGGTGCTGGAGGACGGGCGGCCCGTGAGCGTGGGTGCCTCGGCAGACGTCCTGGCGGATCGTTCGTTGCCGTTGGTGGAGGCTTGGCACGCACGCACGCTTCCGCGCACTCCGCCGGAGACCAGCACTCTCGTGCTAGAGGCACTCGATGTGCACTTACAGCACGAGTCCCACGGGCGTCGCTTGCAAGTCTTGCGCGGCGCCAGCTTGCAGTTGTACGCAGGCCGCATCACGGCCTTGGTAGGGGCCTCGGGCTGCGGCAAAACCAGCTTGGTGCGTGTGCTTTTAGGACTTCAGTCGCCTTCCGCGGGGGCGGTGCTGTACCGCGACGAGCACGGTGTGCGCCACGAGTGGTCCCGCATGTGCGAAGCGGACCGGCGGCCTCTGCGGCGTGCCTTTGGCGCGGTGTTCCAAGACCCGCGTGGTTCGCTGGATCCGCGCCAGTATGTGCTCGAGTCGATTTGCGAGCCGATGATCGTGCTCGACAACCTCTCTGTGCAAGCTGCGCTAACTCGGGCTCTGGATCTGCTCCGCGCTGTGGGCTTGAAGCCAGTCCTGCAAAGCCATCTGCCGCATGAGATGTCGGGTGGAGAACGCGCGCGCATTGCTCTGTGTCGCGCCGTGGCTATCCAGCCGCGCGTGCTGGTGCTCGATGAACCCACCGCTGCTTTGGATCCGCTGGCGCGCTATGAGTTCGCGCGCTTGGTCCGGCGCTTGGTCGACGAGCGCGGTATGGCGCTGCTACTTGTGGCGCATGATCCAGCGCTCGTCGAGTTGCTGGCGGATGAGATCCTTGAGCTCAAAGATGGCCGTTGCCGGCCTCTACCGCTCAGCCTCAGCTAGTTCAGCGGCACGCCGTAGACGCGCTTCAGGATCGGTCGCAACTCATCGAATGAATCGATGACATGATCCGCCGCGGGATTGGGCGCTTCGTGCCGATGCCGACTCGCGCGCCGTGCCCACACAGTGCGCATCCCAATCGTGCGCGGAGGTACCAAGTCATGCTCTGGATTGTCGCCGATGTACATGACTTGCTCGGCCGGCAAGCCCATGTCCGTCAGAGCGAGTTGGTACAGCTTGGGGTTCGGTTTGCTGATGCCGATTTGATCGCTGATGAACACCGCTTTCGCATCCAGGTAGGGGATCAAGCCCAAGCGCACCAACTTCTCCGCCTGCTTGACCGTCCAGCCGTGCGTCACGATCCCCAAGCGCACACCCGCGCGCTTCAAATCGCGGAATAGCGGGTACACATCGTCGAACGGCGCCAGCTCCAAGAACTTGGTGTCGTGGTACGCAGCTACGCCCGCGGCGACCACCAAGGCTGGGTTCACGCGCTCCAGGCTCTTGGGCCGCAAGCGCATCAGCAACTTGTCAAAGTGATGCTCGTAGTTGCTGCTGAACTCGTGCAACACTTCGTCAAGTTCGCGCAACACCAACTCTTCGGGCAACTCCAGTCCCGCGGAGATCATGGCGCGCACTGCATTGGTGCGCGCGCGCCGCGCAAACTCGGTCGTCGGGACGAGCGTGTCGTCGATGTCGAACAGCAGGGCAGCGAGTTGCGTCACCACGGCATTCTAGGCACACGCCGCTTATGAACCAAACCTAACACCGCGGGGCGCCCGTTGCCGGACGCCCCGCGGTACAGACGCTAGATGCGTCGCGCTCTCAGCGCGAGGTCTCCAACTTCTTCATTTCGTCGCGCACATCGGTGATGCGAGCGCGGATGAGGATCATGAGCGACTTGTTCTCGTCGCTGTAGCCCTCGTTCTTGAAGAAGAAGCCGACCAACGGGATCTTCGCGACCCAGGGGACTTCCGCGCGGCGCTCGATGTTGCGCACGCTCGACAGACCACCCAGCATCAGCGAACCACCGTCCGGCAGCACAGCCGAGGTGAAGACCGATTCGACCTTCAACTCGGGCAGCTGGAACTGGATGGGGGAGGTGTTGCCGCCTAGCGTCGAGCTGAACTCGCGCAGGGCCACGACCTTCGCCACCGTCGGCTGGATCTCGAGCGTCAGGTACTTGCGGTTCTGGTGGATCGTCGGACGCACGTCGAGGACGACGCCTTCGTTCAGGACGT
>JBILXQ010000488.1:0-2511 GCA_044378375.1 Planctomycetota bacterium | reverse complement strand
GATGTGTGGTTCCAACTCACGACGGTTGCGACAGGTTCGATTGCGGTCGACACGCAAGGTTCGACCTATGACACGGTGCTCGAGCTCTACGACACCTGCGACGGCACGCTGCTCGCCTGCAATGACGATGCGGTAGGCACAGCAGCCGTGGTTACGGTGCCTTCGTTGCCTGCGGGGTCGTACCGCGTGCGCTTGGGCGGCAAGCAGGGTGCTGTCGGTGACTATCGCATTCGCGCCACGACCACTCCGCAAGGCGATGTGTGCGCCGATGCGCTGGTGGTAGCGATTCCGTCCGCAACAGCGGGCTCAACTGTCGGCTTCTTGCCCGAACTTGCGCTGCCGGCCTGCATCGGCCCGGGCGCTCTCGAGGGCGGCGGAACCTTCGATGTAACCGGACCTGGCGCGTGGTACCGCTTCACCAGTGCCAGCAATCAGACGGTCTACATCGATACTGCGACTGCGGACTTTGACACCAAGCTGCATGTCTACCGTGGTGCATGTGGTGCGTTGACTTGTGTGACTGCGAACGATGACCTCAATCGTCAGTTCCGCTCCAAAGTGGCCTTCGTTGCCACCGCAGGTGAGACCTATTACGTCCTAGTTAGCGGGTTCCTGCAGACCACGGGTGCTTACGTACTCAACATCTCTGCTGATCCCACGCCGTTGAACGACCAGTGCGCAACTGCGCTGAATCTCGGCGTTGACGCAGGCTCGATCCTCGCAACCAACGCAGGCGCGACGGCCGAGGTCTACAACATGACATCGGAGCTCGTGGCAGCTTGTGCCGTCGAGTACACGCATTTTGACACTTGGTACCGCTTGACCACCGGCGCGTGCGGTGGCGTCTACACACTTTCGACTTGTGGAGTGGCTGACACCGTCGTGTCGGTGCACACCACCTGTCCTGCAGGCACTGTGGGCGCGATGGTAGTAGGGGCCTGCAATGATGATGGCCTTGCGGGATGTGCTCCGGGCTCATCTCTGTCGATCACGCTGGCTGCCAGCACAACTTATCTCGTGCGCGTGGCGACCTCCGGTACGGCGGCGATGCAACCGAGCGGTGGAGCGGCGTACACCTTGGCGTGGGGCCCGCTCGACACGGACCTCGACGGCACGATTGACTGTCTCGATGGTTGCCCGAATGACCCGCTGAAGACCGCGGCTGGTGCGTGTGGTTGTGGCGTGGCTGATCTGGACAGCGACTTGGACGGCGTGCTCGATTGCGTCGACGGTTGCCCCACGGATCCCACAAAGACGACTCCTGGTGCCTGCGGTTGTGGTGTGGTCGATACGGGCGACAGCGACCTTGATGGCGTTGCCGACTGCCTCGATGGTTGCCCGAACGATCCGCTCAAGACGGCGCCCGGTGCGTGCGGCTGTGGTGCGGTCGAAGGCGACAGTGACCTCGATGGCACGCCCGACTGCACGGACGGTTGCCCCAATGATCCGCTGAAGACGGCGCCTGGTGTGTGCGGCTGCGGCGTGCTCGATACCGACAGCGACTTGGATGGCACACCCAATTGCCTGGATGGATGCCCGCTCGATCCCGCCAAGACGAGTGCTGGTGCCTGTGGCTGCGGCGTGCCGGAGAGCGGCGACAGCGACGGCGATGGCGTGCTCGATTGCTTCGATGGCTGCCCGAATGACGCGGCCAAGATTGCACCCGGTGCGTGTGGCTGCGGTGTCGCCGAGACCGGCGACACGGATGGCGATGGTGTGGCCGACTGCAATGACGGCTGCCCCAATGACCCGCTTAAGGTCGCACCTGGTGCGTGCGGTTGCGGCGTCGTCGACAGCGTAGACACGGACGGCGACGGTGTGTCCGATTGTCTTGACGGTTGCCCCAACGATCCCCTGAAGACCAGCGCTGGTGTATGCGGTTGCGGTGTGGCCGACACGGATGCAGATGGCGACGGTGTCGCGGACTGCAATGATGGCTGCCCCAACGATGCAGCGAAGACGGTACCTGGCACATGTGGCTGTGGTGTAGCCGACACGGATATGGATGCCGATGGCGTGTCCGATTGCCTTGACGGTTGCCCCAACGACCCGTTGAAGTCTGAGGCGGGTGCCTGTGGTTGCGGTACTCCTGAGACAGGGGACGCCGACGGTGACGGCGTTGCTGACTGCAACGACGGTTGCCCGAACGACCCGCTCAAGGTTGCGCCCGGAGCTTGTGGTTGCGGCACAGCCGAGACGACTGCCGACGGCGACGGTGACGGAGTGCTGGACTGCCTCGATGGTTGCCCGAGTGACCCGCAAAAGACGGCACCCGGTGCTTGTGGCTGCGGCGCGCCGGACATCGACAACGATGGCGACGGCACACTCGACTGCAACGACGGCTGCCCGAATGATGCGGCGAAGACTTCACCTGGCGCATGTGGCTGTGGCGTGGCTGATGTGGACACGGACAACGACGGCACGCTCGACTGTGTCGATGGTTGCCCGAATGATCCGCTCAAGACCAGCGCAGGTGCGTGCGGCTGCGACGTAGCCGACACGGATGCAGAT
>JBILXQ010000083.1:0-8701 GCA_044378375.1 Planctomycetota bacterium | reverse complement strand
TGTATGCCGGTGCAGGGTCTACGAAGGGCGGCTGTCTTTGTTGGTGCGAGCACGCGCTTGCAGGCGGCGTTCCCATTCGTCTTGGAACAACTGACGCCCACGGTGCAAGCGCCAACGCACGGTCACATGCGTCGCGCCCACGATGCGGGCGATATCCAAACACGAAAGGCCTTCTAGCTCACGCAGCACAAGCACCGCTTGAAAGTGCGGTGCCAGAGTCTTGAGCACCTCGTGCACCTGCCGGGCCGTCTCGGCGCGCTCGGCCTCCGCCGACGGAGCCTCGGCCTGCGTGTCCTCGAGTTGCACTTCGCCTTCGTCGGATTCCGCGATCGTCCCCGTGGCAACGATGCGCCGGCGACGCAGGTGGTCAATGGCGAGGTTGGTCACAATGCGATAGAGCCACGTCGTGAAGGCGTGCTGGAAATCAAAGGTCGCCAGATTCTTGTGCACGCGCAGAAAAGCCTCCTGCGCGATGTCCTTGGCGTCCTCCTCATGCGGCAGCATGTTCTTGGCTACACGCCAAGCCCGCGCTTCGTGACGGCGCACCAACGCCTCGAAGGCATCCGTATCGCCTTGTTGGGCACGGCGCACCAACGCATGATCGAGGGCGCGGTCGTCGGCCTGTTCAGCGCTGCTGGCCTCCACCTCGGGTTCCGGATCAGACTCGTGTTCCGGATCGGAACCGCCAGGCTGGACGGTTAGGTCTTCCAACTCATCGGGCAGTTCATCCCCTGCCAGCAACTCCGCCTCGTCAGACGACAACCCATCCCGCAACTCTGCGGGCGCGGGTGTCTGCCGGGTGGGTGCATGCTTGCCGTGGGCATGCTGCGGGGAGGACGAACGCATCTCGCCTTCGTCGTACGGAGTCTGGTCCCGACTGTTGGAGCGGCCCATCAGGGGACTGCCAAAATTCAGATCACCACCGGGAAACGACCAGGCAGAGCCCCCGCCCGGCGATATTTTTCCCGGCGCTGGTGCAGCAGGGTCTCGACCGGGAGGGCCTCCAGCTCGTCGAGCGCAGCCAAAATCTGGCGCTTGACCGCCTGCATGGCGACCATCGGAGCGCGGTGGGCCCCACCGGCCGGTTCGGAGATGATCCCATCGATCAAACCCATCGCGGCAAGGTCGGGAGCCGTCAGCTTGAGCGCCTCGGCCGCGTCCGGAGTCTTGGCCCCGTCCTTCCACAAGATCGCCGCACAGCCCTCGGGACTGATCACCGAGTAGTAGCTGTGCTCCATCATGTAGACGCGATCGCCCACGCCGATGCCCAGTGCACCGCCGGAGCCACCTTCGCCAATCACCACCGCGACGATCGGCGTCTTGAGGCTGAACATCTGCAGGATGTTCTCCGCGATCGCCGCCGCTTGGCCGCGCTCTTCGGCGCCGATGCCGGGGTACGCACCCGGAGTGTTGATCAAGCACACGATCGGCAGGTGTAACTTCTCTGCCAAGCGCATCTTGCGCAGGGCTTTGCGGTAGCCCTCCGGGTGCGCACAACCAAAGTTGTAGGCCATGCGCTCCTTGGTGGTGCGCCCCTTGCGGTGCGCCACGAGCAAGAAACGACGCGTGTCCAAACGCGCCAGCCCCGTGACGATGGCCTTGTCGTCGGCAAAGACCTTGTCCCCGTGCAGCTCGATGAACTCGTCGCAGACCTTCTCGATGTAGTCAAGCGCGATCGGGCGCTTGTCATGGCGCGCCACGCAGACACGCTCCCAGGCTGACAGATCGCGGTAGGTGTCGCCGATGGTTTGCTGGAGTTTGGTGCGCAGGGCCTCTAGCTCGGACGAAATGTCCAGCTTGGTGCGGGCGCTGATTTGCTCGAGTTCCGCTAGCTGCTTCTCGACCTCTTGGATCCGGCGCTCAAACGGCAGGTAGGCGAGGTCGGTACGGGGCGCTTCGCTCATGGGGTGGGGCCCTCCTGGGCCGCCCTTCGAGGGTAACGCGCCGCAAGGGATCGGCACGCACTTTTTCCGGCCCTCTGGTCTAGCTAGCATCACGGGTTCAGCGGCCCCCACCGATGACCACCACACACACCGTTTCCGGCCCTACGGCCGTTGCCACCTCCTCTCTTCCCAACGCCTGGCGCATTGAAGTGCATCGACTGCGCGCGGGAGACGATCCCGAAGGCGGGCACGCGCTAGCGGCTTTCCGCGAGGCCGGCTGGAAGGGCTTGGCCGAAGTGCGCACCGCACGCGGCTTCCTCTTGCCGGCCGAGTGCACCCGCGCGGTCGTAGAGTCCGCCGTGCGCGAAATCCTTGCCGATCCCGTGCTCGATCGAGCACAGGTGTACGCACCCGGCGAAGCACCGCTGGCGCACGATGGCGTGCGGCGCATGTTGGTCGCACGCAAGAGTGGCGTCATGGATCCGGTGGCGCAAACGATCGCGCGCGCATTGGTGCGTTCGAAGATTTGGCCGGGCCACAGCGAACCGCATGTGACCACCTTCCGTGTGTTTCAACTGCGTGGTGAAGCACAGGCTTTGGACACCAAGCTCATGAAAGAGCTGGGCTCCAAGCTCGTGGGCAACGAGACCATCGAAGATGTGCTGGTGGCGAGCGAGGCTCTCCCGTACGCGTTGCCGAAGCCGAGTCCGCGCCACGGTGTGGTGCATGTCAAGTTGCGCGGCGCCAGCGACGAAGCGCTGCTCACCACGAGCCGCGAGGGTTCGCTCTCGTTGAACCTCATCGAGATGAAGGCCGTGCAAGCGCACTACGAGGCGCTGCAGCGCGATCCGACGATCGCCGAGCTCGAGACCATCGCGCAGACATGGAGCGAGCACTGCAAGCACAAGACCTTCACCAGCAAGGTCGAGTTCGAAGGCCGCACGATCGACAACTTGCTCAAGCAGACGATCAAGGCGGCCACAGTCGAGCTGAACAAGCCGTGGTGCGTGAGTGTCTTTCATGACAACGCGGGCATCATCGAGTTCGATGCAGGCTTCGATGTGTGCATGAAGGTGGAGACGCACAACCACCCCTCCGCCATCGATCCGTACGGCGGCGCCGGCACCGGTGTGGGCGGTGTGATTCGTGACATTCTTGGTGTGGGCTTGGGCGCGAAGCCCATCGCCAACACCGACGCGTTCTTCGTCGGCCCGCTGGATTTGCCGCAGGCCGAGCTACCCAAGGGCTGCATGCATCCGCGCCGCATCTTGAACGGCGTGGTGGCAGGTGTACGCGACTACGGCAACCGCATGGGGATCCCGACCATCGCAGGTGGTGTGTGGTCGCATCCCGACTATGTGGGCAACCCGCTCGTGTACGCGGGCACTGTGGGCATCATGCCGCACTGGGCCGCGACGAAGTCCGTGCAGCCTGGTGACAAGATCGTCGTCGTCGGTGGACGCACGGGCCGTGATGGCATTCACGGAGCGACCTTTTCGTCGGTCGAGTTGACCGAGACCAGTGAAATCGAGTCGAGCGCTGCCGTGCAAATCGGCGATGCGATCACAGAGAAGCGCGTGCTCGACCTGATCGTGCGCGCGCGTGATGCGCGCTTGTACCGCGGCATCACGGACTGCGGTGCCGGCGGCTTGTCCTCGGCCGTGGGCGAGATGGGAGCCGAATGCGGTGCCGAGGTGCACTTGGAAACCGTGCCGCTCAAGTACCCCGGGCTTTCGCCGGAGGAAATTTGGATCAGCGAAGCCCAAGAGCGCATGGTGCTGGCCGTGCCGGTCGAGACGTTGTCCAGTTTCCTTGACGCGTGCAAGCTCGAAGATGTGGAAGCCACGGTGATCGGCGACTTCACCAACAGCGGCCGTTTGGTGCTGCGCTGGCACGGCGAAGTACAAGCCGATCTCGACTTGCACTTCTTGCATGAGGGCACACCGAAGCCCGTGCGCAAGGCGCGTTTTGATGCGCCCCGGCACACGGATCCCGGCGTCCCCGCGGCCAAGGACCAGCGGGCCACGCTGCTGGCCATGTTGGCCTCGACGGACATCGCTTCGAAGGAATGGATCGTGCGCCAGTACGACCACGAAGTGCAGGGGCAATCGGTGCTCAAGCCGATGACCGGTGTGCATCGCGATGCACCGAGCGATGCCTCCGTCATCAAGCCGCTGGCACAATCGATCAAGGGGCTCGCGATCGGTTGCGGAGCCTCGCCGCACTACGGCCGGCTCGATCCGGGTGCGATGGCCGAGACGGTCATCGACGAGGCCTTGCGCAATGTGGTGGCTGTGGGTGGCGATCCCGACCGGACAGCGATCCTCGACAACTTCTCGTGGGGCAACTGCAATCACGAAGATCGCATGGGCTCGCTGGTGCTGGCTTCGGAAGGCTGCTACCGCGCGGCCATCGCGTATGGCACGCCCTTCATCAGCGGCAAAGACTCGCTCAACAACGAGTTCAAAGTGGGCGAACGCACCATCGCGATTCCGCCCACGCTGCTGATCTCGGCGCTGTCCATCGTGCCGGATGTGACCAAGGTGGTTGCCAGCGACTGGGTCTGCGCAGGCTCGACGCTCTATGTGGTGGGCGAGACCAAGCAGCACTTCGGCGGCTCGCACTACTACTTGCTCAACAAGTGGGAGGGTGGCTCCGTGCCGCGTCCCGACTTGCAGCAAGCACCGCAACTCATGCGCGCGTTGCACCGCGCCATCCAAGCCGGCACCGTGCGTTCGTGCCACGATCTGTCCGAAGGTGGCTTGGCGGTCGCCGCTGCAGAAAGCGCCTTCGGGGGCTGCTTGGGTGCCACACTCTCGTTGCAGCGCGTGCCGCACCAACTGGCGAGTGATAGCAAGGCCGACCGCGACACGACCTTGTTGTACTCGGAAAGTCCGACACGCTTCCTCGTCGAGGTTGCACCGGAACATTGCGCTGCCTTCGAGCAGCACCTGCAAGGCTTCCCGTGCAGCGCCGTGGGCTCCACGCGTGCCGAAGGCACCTTGGAGTTCGTGGGCACCAACGGCGTCACGCTCTCCAGCATCGACATTGAGGACCTCCGGCGCGCCCACCAGAGCGGTTACCGGGGCTGAGCTCAAGAAAGGCACAACCAGACATGGCACACGCGAAGAGATCCTTGGTGTTGCGTACGGCAGGCATCAACTGTGATGCCGAAACGGTGCGCGCGTTGGAGCGCGCTGGCTCGCAAGTCGAGCTGGTGCACTTGCACAGCTTGCTGGACCAACCAGCGCTGCTGGATGGGGCGTCGCTGGTCGTGATTCCCGGTGGCTTCAGCTACGGCGACGATGTGTCCTCGGGACGCATTTTCGGCCTGGAGTTGCGCCACGGTTTGCTGCAGCACTTGACGCGCTTTGTGGACGGCGGCGGGCATGTGCTCGGGGTCTGCAACGGCTTCCAAGTGCTGGTGGAGTCGGGCCTGTTCGAACGCGAGCCGGGGGCCGCCAGTGTCCCCGCCCGCAGCATCGCCTTGACCAACAACCTGTCCGCTCGCTTTGAGTGCCGTTGGGTGCACCTCAAGGGCGAGGCGTGCGCGGCAACTTGGATTGAACCGGGTGTGACCTTCCCCGTGCCGATGGCCCATGGCGAAGGGCGCTTTGTCGCGCTGGATGAGGCCACTCTGCAGCGTTTGGAAGCTCGCGGGCAAATCGCCCTGCGCTATGTGCGCGCGGACGGCAGTCCGGCCACGGACACCCACGACAACCCCAACGGTTCGAGCGGAGCCATCGCCGGTATCTGCGACCCGACCGGTCGGGTCTTCGGTTTGATGCCGCACCCCGAGCGCAACCTCGATGCGTGGAATCACCCGGAGTGGACGCGCCTGCGGGCGCGCGGCGCGCGCCGCACCAGCGGTGAGGGCCAGCGCTTCTGGGACCGGCTCGTCGCGGTCCTGCCGGTGCCGGTGTGACCGGTCCCCTTTCGTCGACGCGCCCAAGTACTGCGCAGTCGGGACTTGAACCCCGCCTGTGAAAATTGCACAAACAACACGGCTCCGCACCACAGATACCATGAACAAGCAACTGCTCACCATCGCGCTTCTCGCCCCCCTCTTCAGCGGCTGTGTCGCCGCCGCCGTCGGCGTTGTCGGCGGCGTCCTGCTCTCGCAGGAAGTCATGGATGACGCGACCTACGTCGGTCGTGTCAAACAAGACGTCAACCGCACTTGGGCTTCGGCCAAGACTTCGTTGTCGCACGCCAGCCTCAAGCCGATCGATGTCGACAACGCTGCCCGCACCGCCAAGGGCGATGTGGACGGCGCCAGCGTCACCGTGACGGTCTCGACCGTCGACATCGGCGAGTCGGAAATCCGCGTCGCCGCCAAGAAGTACGGTGTCGCAAACGGCGAAATCGCGCGCATGACCTTTGACAAGATCCTCGCTGATCTCGATCGCTGATCGCGAACGATCAACGCGCGTCTAACCTGAGGCTTCTGTCCAGTCCGCTTGTCGTCAAGTACGCTTGACGACAGCGGACTTTTTCGTGCACTTGCGGCAATAGCCGCGCAGGCGCAGGTCGTGGGAGACCAACTCAAAGCCCTTGCGCTTGCAGGCCTCCAGCTGCAGTTGTTCGATGCGATCGTCGTGGAATTCCTCGATGCGGCCGCACGACAAGCACAGCATGTGGTCGTGGTGGTGATGGCCGAGCACATGCTCGTACACCATCTCCCCGCGCTCTGCATCCAAAGCCTGCAAGAAGCCTGCTTCCTGCAGCAACGCCAGGGTGCGATAAACCGTAGCGCGCGAGGTCTTCTCGCCGGGCTCGGTTACCAACCACGCATGCAGTTCCTCGGCGGAGAAATGCTCATGCGTGGCGAAGGCACGATCCAAGATCCGCCTGCGCGGCTTGGTCAGCTTGAGTGACTTGGTCTTCAGCCACTCTTCAAAGCGTTGCACGATGTCAGCGTGCTTCATGCGGCCTCCTGCGCGCGACCTCAGCTGCCTTCCAGAGGACGACGACGGCGCAATGCCGGTCCACCATCCGACTCCTGCACGATGATCGGCTCCTCGATGACCGGCGCCAGCACCGGACGCAAGGCTGCCCGCGATTGCTCGCGAATACCGATGTCGGTGCGGTACTGGCGACCGTCGAAGCGGATCTTGGCGACCGCGGCGTACGCGCGCTCGCGGGCCTCATGCACATCCGCACCGCAGGCCGTCACACACAACACACGCCCACCGGAGACGACGAGGTCACCGTTGATGGAACGCTTCGTGCCCGCATGGAAGACCACCACTTCGGGATCCTTTTCCGCTTCGTCGATGCCATCGATGGCGGCGCCCTTTTTCGCAGCTGCGGGATAGCCGTCGGCGGCCATCACCACACCCACCACGGTGCGCTCATCCCATTCGGGTGACTCGATCTCACCGAGCTTGCCATCGGCACAAGCCAGCATGACGGGCAACAAGTCGCCCTTCATACGGCGCACGATGGCTTGTGTCTCCGGATCGCCGAAGCGCACGTTGTACTCCAACACGCGCGGACCGGCTTCCGTGTTCATCAAGCCAGTGAAGAGCGTGCCGCGGAACGGGATCTCATCACGGCGCAGCGCGTGCAGAGTGGGCACCAGCACACGCTGTTCGATTTGACGCAAGATGCGCTTGGCAAGGCTCGGTACCGGCGACACGACGCCCATGCCGCCCGTGTTCGGGCCCAAGTCGCCGTCCTGCAATTGCTTGTGATCCATCACCGGCTCGAGGATCAGGATCGTCTCACCATCCGTGATAGAGAGGATGCTGGTCTCTTCACCCACAAGGCACTCCTCGATGACGATGCGGTCACCCGCAACACCGAGCGTGCGCTTCTCCATGATCTCATCAACGGCACTGCAAGCAGACTTGGCGTCCGAGCACACGAACACGCCCTTGCCGGCTGCGAGTCCATCTGCTTTGACGACTTGCGGCCATTCCTTGCAGCTTTCGAGGTAGCTTTTGGCAATGCCCGAGCGATCAAAGCGTCGCCACTGCGCGGTAGGAATGCGATGGCGGTCGAGCAACTCTTTGGAGTAGACCTTCGAACCTTCGAGCTTGGCACCAACCGCACCGGGGCCGAACACGCGCAACTTGAGTTCGCGTAGACGATCGGCCAGACCCAGCACCAACGGCTCTTCCGGCCCGATGATGACGAGGTCAGGTTGCTCATTCTTCGCGAGCGCGACCAAACCTTCCACATCGCTAGCCTCGACGGGGATGTTGCGTGCCAAACGTCCGGTGCCAGGGTTGCCCGGCGCGCACAGCAGTTCCGGTTCCAGAGGGGACTGGGCCAGTTTCCAGACGAGCGCGTGTTCGCGACCGCCGCTACCTACGACGAGGACTTTCATGTTGTTCGGGAGCGATGCGACAGGAGGCCGGCATCGTCTTGGGGCAGGAAGAATAGCAGCCATCCACGCCAGACGCTACGCTACGCCCTCTATCTGGATGTGCGGGGAGTACCTCAGTTGGCAGAGGGGAAGCTTTGGGTGCTTCCAGTCGTGGGTTCGAGTCCCATCTCCCCGACCAGCACGCGCCCGTAGCTCAGCTGGATAGAGCATCGGATTTCTAATCCGACGGTCGCAGGTTCGAATCCTGCCGGGCGTGCCACCTCGTGTCCGGCTTACTTGACACCACATGGTACGTCCCTGGGCAATCATCGTCGGGCTGCTGGCCACAAGCCTGGTGGCGTGGTTGCTGCGCGACCGCCCCGATGTGGCTCTGGCCTGCTCGGTGGCTGTGCTCATGGCTGCGTGGTGGGTGCTGGATGCCCTGCCGCTATGGGTGACCTCGCTAGTGCCTTTGGTCGCCATTCCGGTGCTGTTGCACGAGCAG
>JBILXQ010000487.1:0-2531 GCA_044378375.1 Planctomycetota bacterium | reverse complement strand
CCGTTGAGCACAAACTCCGGTGGATCCAATCGCAAACGACGCGCCACACCGACGAGCTGCTCCACCGGCGAGCTAACGCGCGCACCGACGACCTCTTCCCGATAGAAGGCATCGTCCATGAACAACGCGCGCAACACTGCCCCAAGATTCCAGTCCTCAGCGCGCAGCAGCGCGGCGTACTGCTCCACGCGCGCAGCTTCGGGCTCCACACCTTCGTACCACCACAAGATGCGGCGCGCGACATGCCGCGCACAGGCTTCGTGGGCTAGAAGCACATCGACCAAGCGCTCTCCGTCCAGCGGCCCGGTGGTGCCCAAGACCGTTTTGTCGCCCGTGTCGTGTTGAGCGGCATCGAAGACATACTCGTTGTCACGCACCGTTCGGCCAGTCAAAGCGCGCGCCGCGGCCTTCACATCGGCTTCGGTGTACGGCCCCACGCCTAAGCTGAACAACTCCATCAACTCGCGGGCCAGATTCTCGTTCGGACGCCCGCGGCGATTGGCCGTGTTGTCGAGGTACACCAGCATCGCCGGATCGCGCACGATGCCGCGAAGCAGCGTGGCATAGCTGCCCAGTGCATGCTCACGCAGAAAGCGATGCTGCTCGATCATGGGCCAGGCTTGCGTGACCTTGTCGCTGCTGGACACAAACCAACCGTGCAAGAAGAGCGTGGCCTTGTCGCGCAACGGGTCCGTACCCGCCACCATGCGCCCCAGCCACCAATGCGTCAGCTCGACCAGCTGCTTACGGTCTAGGTCACGCGCGGCGTTCTCCTTGGCGCGACGCTCTTCCTCGGTCAGCTCACGCATCGAGCTGCGCGACGGCGCCCGCACGCGTTCGAAGAATGGCGGCTCCAGCTCCACGCGCGTGGCGAACAACTGGTCGACGCAGCCGACCCTGCCTTGGGCAACAGCCGCACGGATTTCGGCCGTAGAGGCGCCAAAACCCGCGCGATTCAAGAGATGTTCCGCCTCGCGTTCCGTCCAGACTTCATCGGCCCCGCCGACAAAGAGCATGGATGCCAAGTAGAGGTGCAGCATGGGAGGGACCGTCTCGTGCTTTCTGACTCGAGCATCTCATGATCTCTGGAATCGCGCTATCGCTCTTTTGCGTACGTATGCTGGTGGGCCGCAAGTCGGCGCCCCGCAGCCACAACGACCCACCAACGACCGTGCAACCGATCCCCTCCGCCACTCCCGCTCCCAAGGACTTGCGCGACTTCCTGACGCGCTTGCGTGCCGCAGGAGAAGTTGTCGATGTGCACTGCGAGGTCGACCGCGACTTAGAGGTGGCCGAGATCCATCGGCGCGTCATTGCCGCTGATGGGCCTGTGTTGGTCTTCCACAAGGTCAAGGGCGCGCGCTTTCCGCTGGTGACCAACTTGTTCGGCACACGCAGGCGCGTTGAGATGGCCTTCGGTTCGCGCCCACAAGCGGTCATCGCGCGGGCAGCCAAGCTGCCGGAAGAGCTGCTACCGCCGACCTTGGGCAAGCTGTGGGCCCAGCGCGATCTGTTCGCCGCCCTGGCCAAGGTCGGCCTCAAGCACCGCGCGCGCGGGCCAGTCACCGAGGTCGTGGCGCCGCCGATGTTGACCCAACTGCCGGCGCTGAAGACCTGGCCGCGCGACGGCGGTTGCTTTGTCACTCTGCCGCTGGTGCACACGCGCCACCCTGTGACGCACGGCCCGAATCTGGGCATGTATCGCGGACAGGTCTTCTCCGACGATGCACTCGGCGTGCACATGCAGATCGGCAAGGGCGGTGGCTTCCACTTGATGGAGGCCGAAGCGCGCGGACAAGCATTGCCGGTGCAAGTGTATGTAGGTGGGCCGCCCGCATTGATCATGGGCGCCATCGCGCCCTTGCCCGAGAATGTGCCCGAGCTGCTGCTGACCAGCTTGATGTTGGGCGAGAAGGTCCCGCTGTGTGATAACCCGGCCGGGCCTATTCCTCTCGTCGCATCGGCCGAATTCGCGTTGGTAGGCGAGATCGAATGCGGGGCACGGCGGCCAGAGGGGCCGTTTGGCGATCACTACGGCTACTACAGCGAGACGCATGACTACCCCTGGATGCGTGTCAAGGCGGTTTGTCACCGCAAGGATGCGCTATGGCCTGCAACCGTCGTAGGCAAGCCCCGTCAAGAGGACTTCTATCTAGGCGACTTCTTGCAAGAGATGTTGTCTCCGCTCTTCCCGGTCGTCATGCCCGCAGTGCGTGACCTGTGGAGCTATGGAGAGACAGGATATCACTCGTTGTCGGCGGCTGTGGTGCGCGAGCGTTACCGCCGCGAAGCGATGGCCAGCGCTTTCCGCATCCTCGGCGAAGGTCAACTTTCTTTGACAAAGTTCCTGCTGGTGGTGGACAAACCCATCGACCTGCGCGACTTCAAGGCCACCCTGCAGCACATCTTGGAACGCTGCGATTTCCGCACCGATCTGTACCTGTTCGGCAATCTGTCGATGGACTCGCTCGACTATGCCGGCCCCAAGGTGAACGAAGGCGGCAAGGGCGTTTTGCTGGGCTTGGGCGACA
>JBILXQ010000082.1:0-8769 GCA_044378375.1 Planctomycetota bacterium | reverse complement strand
CCTGTGCGGGAGACGTTGCGCAGGCACTTCCACATGAAATCTACAGCCGGGTTTGGTCAGAGGTCGTGCTTTGCAAGATCACTTTGGGACACAAACGGCGAGGCCGATGAGGAAGAAACTTCCACATCGGCCTCGAAGTCACAGTGTGCAGGAAAGAACTTCAGCGCGGCTTGCGCCCGGTGCGTGCAGCACGCTCCGGCAGCAGCTCGGTGTAGAGACTGTCGGCGCGACGGTAGTCTCCCAACTCGTGCAGCGTGTCCGCCAGTTGCAAGCGCACTTGCTTGTCCTCGGGCGTGATCTTCAGCGCGGCCTCCAGCATGGTGGCTGCATCCTTGAGCTCACCGACACGGCGCAGGGCACCGCCGATGCGGACGAGGAACTTCGGATCGTTCGAGCCAGCTTCGCGTGCACGAGCAGCAATCGAGCGCACCGTATGAGCATGACGCTCCGGCAGCGCACCGGTGCCGTTGGCTGCATCCAGGAAGCCGCTGACGACGCGTTCGTCCGTGCAGCCTTCATCGAGCAGCTGTTGGAAGCCTTCCAGGGCGCGGGCCGATTCACCCGACCACAGACGCGCTTCCGCGATCTTGGTGCGCAGGGCGACATCCTTCGGTGCGCCGTCAAGCAGCTTCTGCCACTCGGCGATCGCAGCGGGCCATTGACGGCGCCAACCTAGGATCTCCGGCAGCATCGTGCGTGCTTCACCGTACTCGGGGACATCGTTCAACAGCTCACGGCACGAACGCTCCGCGGCCGCGAAGTCCTGGCGTGCACAGTGAATGCGGACGATTTCCATGCGCGTCGGCGCATCCAGCGGCAGACCGTCGAGTTGCTGGACTGCTTCGTCATAGCGGCCTAGGCCCGCCAAGAGACCAGCGTACTCGCGACGAATCTGGGCGTTGTCGGGGTTGGCCGCCGCCAAGCGCGCGTAGCGCTCGCCGGCCTCGAAGCGCAGATCCGCCTCGATCAAGTTGTGCACGAAGAGCAGCTCTGCTTGCAGACGCTTCTCTGCCGGCGCCTGGATGCGGTCCAGCAACTGGTACAAGCGCGCACACTCGGTGCGTGCTGCATCGTGTTCGCCGTTCTTGGCCAATGCAAAGGCCAAGGCCATCGACATGTCCGAGTCATCGGGCGCGAGCATCGTCAGCTTCTTGGAGACGCGAACCATCTCGGGCCAACGCTGGGCCCGCTCGAGGCTATCCTTCAACAGCACTAGGCGGAACTTGTCGGGTACTGTGGCCTCCATCGTCTCGCGATAGATGCGTGTGAGCTCTTCGCCATCGGATTCAGCAACCGAGCGCTTGAGGTGCTCACGCAGGGCCATCTCATCCGAGTAGGCCGCACGGAACACACCATAGAAGACGGGTGCGAGTGCCAGTGCGCAGAACGCTGCGGCAAACGCCGGGGCCAACAGCGGCTTCTCGCGCAAGCGACGCTCGGGACGCAAGGCCGGTGACAGCGCACCGCGCTCACGGTCGGAGAGCAACGATTGGATGATGCTGCGGCCCGAGCCTTCGAACTTGGAGAACTGCAGCGCGCAGTCCCACAGCGGAGCTCCGCCCAGCGGCAGCGACTCAGCGCGCAAGACACGCGCCTTGCCACGGATGAGTCCCAAGGGCGAGGGGATCTCGAAGTCAAACTCGTCGACACCTTGCGGTGATTGGAACAGCACGCAGCGCAAGCCGCCTGTGCACAAGTCCATCGAGACCGTGTGCCAGGTGCGCACCCGACCTTCGCCGGACGACAGGATCACCGGCAAGTTGAACTCGGGACGATCTGTCTCGCGCTTGGCGCGCTCGCGTCCCAAGCCGAAGCCACGGCGCGGTGCGTCGCTTTCAAAGCGCGCGAACCACATCGGTACTGCGTACTCCATCGCGATGCGATGCAGTGCATCCCTCGTGGCATCATCCGTCTCGCTGAACTCGATGCCGTGACGGAAGCACTGCGGTCCCTTGCCATCGGCAAAGCCCACGCGGCGCTCGCTGAAGCGGATCTTGCCCAAGGCCTGCACGGCATTGCCGTTGGCCATGATCTGGAAGCGCGCTTCGCCCGCCGAAGGCAGCGGTGCGTAGGCGATCAAGCCAGCGCCTTGTTCGTTGAGATCGCTGGTCACGCCCCAACCGGAACGCGTGGCGCCTTCCTCGTCGGTGTACTCCCAGCGCACCGGCAGACCGATCATGTGGCGATAGCCGAAGCGACGGCTCGCGGGCGTCATGGCGCGGCGCACATAGTCGAGCGCCACCTTGGCATGGAACAGCACCAAACCGCTGGAGATGCCGAGGCCCAACCAGTCGATCGAGTCCTTGAAGAAGATCTGCATCGCCCAGCCCCAGGCTAGGGCGACGAAGCTCAAGCCGATCAGGAAGATCTGCGGGCCCACTAGCGGCAGGAGGCTCGCCTTCTGGCGGCCGCGCTTGTTCGTCACCACGAACTTGGACTTGCGGCGTCCGAACATCGCGCGCCATGTGCTGCGCGTCTGCGTCCAGAAGCTCGCCATGTTGAAGAACTCAACATGCGCCATCGAGCCGTGACCGGCCGTGGTCTGCTTCATGACAAGCACAATGGACAACATGTAGGCCGCGAAGATCGCGCCCATGGTCCAGGTGAAGTCACGCACCGGCGCGACACCCGTGAAGAGCATCAGCAATGGCGTGGCGTAGATGGCCATCTTCGGGATGCCACCCGCCCAGTGGATGATCGACGCAAGGTAGGACAGGCGTTGCTGCAGGCTCAATCCCTGCATGAACAACGGGTTGTCGTAAGCCAAAATGGACAGGTTGCCTTCGCCCCAGCGCAAGCGCTGCGTGTGGAAGGTGGTCACATCGGAAGCGCCTTGGCCGGCGATCATGCGCTCGGAGACATAGAGCGACTTCCAGCCCTTCGCGGCAATCTTCATGCCGGTGTGCATGTCTTCGGTGATCGTCTGCACCGCGATGTAGCCGACTTCCTTCAGCGCGCGCCGACGGAACATGGCCGCCGAGCCGGCAAAGATGACGGAGTTCGTGCGGTTCTTGCCGGGCTGCAGCACCTTGTAGAAGAGCTGGCCTTCGTCCCAGAAGCGACCCTTGTCGTAGTCGACGACGCCTTGGAACGTGTCAAAGTTGTAGAACGCGTGCGGCGTCTGCACCATCGCCAGCTCTTCGTCGCGGAAGTAGCCGATGAGGCGCTTGATGAAGTGACGCGCCGGCACGTGGTCGGCGTCGAAGATGATCACGAACTCGCCGTCGGTCTGCTCGAGGGCGTTGTTCATGTTGCCTGCCTTCGCGTGCAGGTTGTTATCACGCGCGATATAGATCACGCCCAGCTCATCAGCCAGCGCCTTCACTTCGGCGCGGCGACCGTCATCCAGCACAAAAGTGCGGTGCGGGTATTCCATGGCCACGCACGCTTGCAGCGTGCCGCGCAGCATCTGCACGTCTTCGTTGTAGGTCGGCACGAAGACATCGACGGTGCGACCTTCGAGCACCGGTTGTTCAGGCGGTTCCTTGACATCCCACACCTGCAGGAAGAACAAGGCCAGCGAGACGCAGCCCCACACCTCAGCGAGGTACAGGATGAGCGACGCGAAGACCGCGTAGGGGCTTTCGAGGTTCAGCGTGTAGAGACCCCGATACACCAGGTAGATCGCACAGATCACCAGTGTCAGGAGCATCAGCGGCTGTCGGAACTTGTTCATCATGGCTCGGGGTCCCTTGCCCGACGCCGCACGAGTGCTGCGCCTTGCGATGGGAGTACCTGTCCTCCACAGCAACTCTGATCTCCAACCGTGACGGGGGTCGGCACGGAGGTGGGGACATTGCGTGACTGGGGAGGAGGGACCTCACCCTTTTCGGAACAAGGTTCCTTCCAGCCGTACCCGAAATGCCGCTCGGGAAGCGATTTCCTATCCCGGAGGTGGCCAAGTCCTTCCAGCGGACCCTCAAGGGATCTGCCCAGACCTCCGATGAGGAGGGCGTCAGGAAGTCCGTCCCTATCGCCTCTTCCAACCCGTAGAGGCCTCAATCATGCATCTAGACCCCACCAGAACACGCGCCCAACGCCTTGCTGCGCAAGCCTTTATGGCTATGTCGCTCGTCTTGGCACAGGCTTGCGCTCCCGAAGCCACCCAACCGGAGCAGGATCCCTCGTGGACGCCTAAGGACCCGGTTTCGGGGCAGTTCTTCAGTGAGTCGAATCCGGCCGGCACGGGCCAAACAGTACCGGCGCCGATGGCGCATCCGCGCACGGATGTGCCCGCGAAGGTCGATGTGGACCAGCCGATTGCGCCCGTGCGCACGCCGCGCCCGCGCGTGGATCCCAGCACGCTCAACGCGACGAACGGGGTCGTCGCGAGTGAGCCTACCGCTGTCGTTGATGCGAACGGTGACCAGAAGGACGACCTGCAACGCGACATTCTGCTGCGCTCGGCGCGCAACGCGTTGAAGTTGGGGCGCTTTGATGAAGCTCTCGCGCTGCATGAAAAGCTGCAACAGCTGCATGCGGGCGATCGTGAGTCGTTGACCGAATACGCTGGCTTGCTGGTGCAAGCTGGTCGCTTGGCCGAGGCGCGTGCGCGCTACACCGAGCTCGTCAAGCTGGCGCCGAGTGATCTAGATGCGCGCCGTAGCTTGGCCACGGTGTTGATTGCCGGCGGCTACTACAGCGAAGCAGCCAGTGAGCTGGAGACAGTTGTGCGTCGTGACCCTGAAGACGCAGACAGCGCAGCTCTCTTGGCGCGCGTGTTGGCCTGGTCACGCGATCATGTCGCGGCCGGAGAGGTCTATCGCGTGCACTTGCAAACGCTCGACCTGCGCGATGACGGCAATCGTCGTCTCGTGGCACCGGTCTTGTTGGACTTGCAGCGTCCCTTGGAAGCCTTGCCGCATTTGCAGGCGCTCGTGCGGGCGCACCCCACCGAAGTGGAATGGGGTCTGTACCTTGTGCGTTGCCAGGCTCAGTTGGGTGATGCGACTGAAGCGGGTCGCGTCGTCGAGTCCTTGGCCGAAGTGGAACCGAACAACACCAAGGCGCGCATCGAAGTCGCGGATCAGATGGTGCTGTCGGGTCAGTACAAGTTGGCGATGAGCGTCTACCAGCAAGTGCTGGCGATGGATGCCAATCATGAACGCGCGCGTTTGGGTGTGGCTGATGTGGCCTTGGCTAGTTGCCAACCAGCAGCCGCCAAGCGCGCCTTGGATGGTCTGCGCACCACCATGGAAGACGACCGTGGCTTCCAGATTGCGCAAGCGCGCTATCACGGCTTGGTTGGTGAGCGCGGTGCGGCGGGTGCAGCGTGGGAAGACCTGCTGCGTGCCAAGGAGGATGACTGGGGCGCGCGCATCGCCTACGCCGATCTGCTGCGTGAGAGCGGCGAGCATGAGCGCGCGAAGAGTCAGTACACCAAGGTTCCGGAAGGCACACCGCGCACCCGCGAAGCCCGCTTGGGTTTGGCGCGCACGCTGTTTGCGCAGGGCTTGTACGAAGAAAGTGTGGCCCTGTGCCAGACCCTGACCGATGCCGAAGATCCCACGCCCGAAGTGCTGATTCAGTTGGCGCGTGGCCTGGAGAAGCTCAAGAACGCCGAACAGGCCGAGCGTTTGTGCCGGCAGTGGCTCACGGCCAATCCTCAAGATGTAGGTGCTCGCATCCAAGTGCGCATCGCCTTGGGGCGTGCGTTGGTGGTCCGTGATCGTCCTGTAGAGGCGATTCGTGAGTTCACTGAAGCGATGAAGCATCCCAGTGGTCGTACACCGGAGTGTGCCTATTGGCTCGCCCGTGCCTACGATGCCGTGGGCAGCAAGGATCGCGCTCGTCTAGCCGTTTTGTCAGCCCCGATGAAGCAGTTGGGCGACGATGTGCGCTCGTGGATCGAGCTCGGCGAGATTGCGCTGGGTGAAGGTGATTGGAAGAACGCGATCGCTGCTTTTGAGCATGTGTTGCGCTTCGATCCGGAGAACTTGGCGGCCCGCGTGCGCTTGGGTGAAGCTCAGAACATTGCCTTGGCGCGCGGCGAGCGCGTGGACCCGCGCCGAACTTTGGCCCAAGCCTTGGCGCAAAGTGAGCACAACTCGCGCGCTCGCTTGGCCATGGCGCGCGCCTATGTGGTTGATCGCGACTACGAGGCGGCAAGCAAGCAATACAAGCTGCTCATGGCAGCCGACCCGTCCAGCTTTGTCGCCAAGCGCGAGTATGCGCGGACTCTGTACTGGAACCACCAATACGAAGAGGCCGATGCGGCTTATGACGCGGTTGTCGATGAGAACCTCGCTGAAGTGGCGCCGATCGATCCTTATGGCAAGGCCTCGAGTTCGTCGGTCTACAACGGTGGCCTGGACTATGAAGCCGCGTTGACCACGGCCGAGAATGTCGAGCTCGAGCGCGATGCCAAGAAGCTCAAGGACTATCGCCCGCGCCAGGCCGAAGAGCGCTACCGCGAGTTGATCGCGGCCGAGCCCGCGAACTTCGAAGCGCGCTTTGACTTGGCGCAGCTGTACCACTCGACAGGTCGCACGCAGAAGGCGATCGGTGAGTACGAAGAGATCATGCGCTTGTCGCCGCTGCACCGTGAGGCACCGTTGGCCAAGGCGCAGGCCGAGATCTTGCAGAATCCGCGCGTGGTCGCGGGGCTCTACACCTCGAATGCGCGTGGTCGCGATGGTCTGTATGCCATCGACATCACCGACTACTTCGTCGAGTACCAGCATCCGATCGGTGACCACGACGAGTACTTCGGCGCTGGCTATGGTTGGCGTCGGTACGAGCCGGATGACGGCACGCCTGTGTTGGGCAGCATGTTCCTTGCCTCCGGCCGCAAGAAACTGGGCGAACACACGGCGCTGACCGCTCGTTTGGAGATGCCAACTTGGGATGAAGACTATGTCTCGAGTCGACTGCTGTATCGCCTCGGCATGCAGCACGAGACTTGGGGTGGGTTGCGTGTGTCGGCCGAAGTCTTCAACGAGATGGTGGCGGAGAACGACGAGACGCTGCTGAGCGACATTCATCGCACCGGCTTCCGTGCGGGCTTGGCCTACAAGTCTTCGCCGCGCCTCGACTACGGCATCAGCGGCATGATCGCCGAGTACTCGGAGGCGGATTCAGCGAGCTATCCCGACGACGGTGGTAACTCACGCTACGAGGTCAACGCCTTCGGCTCGTACCTGGTGTCGTTTGCTCCCAAACAGTTGCAACTGCTAGGCAAAGCTGACTTCATCAGCTTTGACGGCGACAACGACGGCATCGTGTTTGACTCCGGCGATCCGCTCACCAACCTCAATCACCCGTACTTTGCACCAGGTGGTTACTCGGTGTACTCCGCAGTAGCGGAGTGGAAGCACTGGCTCAACCAAGACTACTTCATCGGTGCCAACGAGTTCTGGTACTCGATCGGCCTGCGTGCAGCGATCGACGACGAGTCCGAGATGTTCCAAGAGTTCTGGATCGGTGCACACTATGACTTCGCGTCGTGGGCCTCGGTCGACTTGCGGACCCAGTCGCTGTCGAGCTCGGTTCTCGATACCAGCACCAATCTGCTGTACTTCACCCTGCGTTGGCCGTGAGGCTTGCTCACCATGGACCGTCGGGCTCTGCTCAGGTTCGCTGCGCTGAGTGCGTGGTGTTGGCTCTTGCCTGCGGGCGGGTGCGGCGGGAGAGTTGAGCCTGTGTTGCGGGATACTGCGAGCGCGGGACTGCCGATGCGAGGTGTCAACCTTGCAGGGGCGGAGTTTGGCCATGACAAGCCGAACTTCTGTGCCGAGCAGGTGGGCGTGCACGGCAAAGACTGGATCTATCCCAGCGAAGGCACCATTGCGTACTTCGCCCGGCAAGGTCTGCGCTTGCTGCGCGTGCCTGTGCGCTGGGAGCGTTTGCAGCCGCGCTTGGGTGCCGAGCTTGAGCCGCAAGAGCTCGCTCGACTCAAGCGCACGCTCGATCACGCACGCTCCTACGGCTGCAAAGTGGTCATCGATCTGCACAACTACGGGCGCTACGCGCTCAAGTTGAATGGCATGCCGCGCGTGTGCATCATCGATGAAGTCGTCGATGGTCGCGTACCAGTCTCGCGTGCGCACTTTGCGGATCTATGGCGTCGCTTGGCGACCAACTTCCGCGCGCACGAGGGCTTGGGTGGGTACGGGCTGATGAATGAGCCCTACGACATGGGCGCCTCGGACTGGAAGGCGATGTCACAAGAAGCGGTACGCGCCATTCGGACGGTCGATGCGACGCGCGTGATCTGCGTGGCGGGGGAACACTGGTCTTCAAGCGCCAAGTGGAGTGAGGTCAACGGCCCCACGGCTTGGATCGAAGATCCCGCGGCTCGCGTGGTCTACGAAGCACACTGTTACTTTGATGCAGATGCTTCGGGCCGCTACGAGTTGTCGTATGACGAGGAGTGGTCGCGTGACCCCGAGCTGCCGAACCGCCCGCTGCAGCGGTTGGAGAACTTTGCGCGCTGGTGTGCTGCCAACAAGGTGCCTGGTTACCTGGGCGAGTACGGTGTGCCGCGTGACGATGCGCGTTGGAACGAGCTTGTGGCTGTGTTCTTGGCGCGCTTGGATGAGCTCAACATGGACAGCAGTGTGTGGGCCGCGGGTGAGTGGTGGGGTGACTATCCGCTCTCGGTGCAGCCTGGTCATGCCTATGTGACCGATGCGCCCGTGCTCAAGGTGCTCAAGCGCAAGCGCGCTTGAGCGCACCCTGTAGCTGTCAATTCAACTGGACGCTCAGGTTGGCGTCGGCCTCGACCACGAGCGGCAAGTCGCCTTGTTGCGTGCTCAGCATGGCCGGGCC
>JBILXQ010000081.1:0-8793 GCA_044378375.1 Planctomycetota bacterium | reverse complement strand
GAACGATTCGATGATGAAGCGTGCCGATGTGCGCGAGGTCGTCAACTTGCAGAAGTTGTTCAACCTCGCGGTGTACATGCCGGGTGGCGAGACGCTGGTGCGTCAGTTGATTCGATTGCCGCGCAACCCGGCCTTCGACTTCACTCTGTTGTCGTTCTTGTGGTACCAGCACGCGGTCGTCTCGGGCTACGGCATGTTGGACGACTTCAAGTTGGGCTTGAAGAACGTGGGCCAGATCTTCGGCAAGTCCGGCCCGCAGACGCGTCGCAGCTTCATTGAAACCATCGATACGGGTGGCGAGGCTTCCATCTGAGTACGACTACTCGGCGTGTGAATCTGGCGAAGTTGACGCGTGCATTCGCCTTGACGGTGGGTGCTGTAGGCGTCGCTGAGTTGCTGCTAGTGGCCGTGGATCTGCAGTATCCGCCGCAGGACAATCCCTTACGCATTGAGTTGCCGGAGGGGCGTACTGCAGAAGGCGATCTGCATGAGCGTTCGATCACGCAGCTGTGGCGGCCCAAGCCAGGCGGTCTGTCGCCGTGGAGTGGGGATCGCATGAACTCGCTGGGCTTGCGCGGCGCAGAGCTCGCTCCCCAGCCAGCACCTGGCGTGCTGCGCATCGCGGCCTTGGGTGACTCGTCGACTTTTGGCTACGGATTGCGGCCCGAGGAGGCTTGGGTTGTGCAACTTGCCGCGACGTGCACCGCGGCAGGCGTAGTCGCTGAGCCCTTGAACGCGGGCGTGGTCGGCTTCTCCGCGCGTCAAGGACTTGAGCGGTACCGTGAGGTGGTCGCCCCGTTGGAGCCTCAACTAGTGGTCGCGGCCTTTGGTGCCATCGTCGATCATGTGCCAGCTATGGGCTATTCCGATGCACGGATGATCGAGGAGTCGGTCCTGGCGCAGTCGGACTATGTGTTGTGGGCACGCCGCATGCGCTCGGACTTGCGTGTGCTGCACATGGCGGCGTGGTGCGTGGATGGTGTGCGCGGTGAGCGCACACCCACCCTCGACATTCGTGCACGCGACTTCCGTGCCAGTGTGGTGGGCTCGCTCGATTGGCCTGGACAGCGACGCGTCTCACCGGCGGAGTTCGCCCAAGCACTGCGATCCTTGCGGCGCGAGGTCGAAGCCTCGGGAGCGCGTCTGGTGCTGCTCTCGATGCCGCGCAAGGCAGGGGTGGAGTACCTCACCCCTGCGGTCACGCTCTACACACAGGAACTGCACCGGCTGGCCCAAGAAGAGGGCTTTGTGCTGGCAGACGGTCGTGCTGCGTTTGGACGTGCGGTGGCGGATGGCAGGACCATGGGGGAGTTGTTCCTCGACAACTTCCACCCTACGGCGCTGGGGCAAGGGCTCCTTGCGCAGGCCGTGTACGCGGCTGCGGAGAGCTCCGGAGCCTTGCAAGTGCAGCGCTAAGAGCGAGATTCCGCCAAGAATCCGCACTCGAGCGGCGTTGCATGCACATGTGGCGACCGCGATGCTGTGCATGGTACGCACCGCACGCACTCGCCGTGGAGAACCACTCATGATCCTGACGCTCGTTGTGCCCGCCCTTGCGCTGGTCGCCTTCGAAGATCCCAAGCCGCTCTCCTCCATCATGGAGGGCGTCACGCTGTATGCCTCTGCGGCGCTAGTGCACCGGACAGCACGAGTGACCGATGACGGCAAGTGGGTGATTGAAGGACTGCCAAGCGCCGTTGACGACACCAATGTGCGGGTGCGCATGACCAGCGGCGAGGTAGTAGGGGTGGAGGTGCGCGCACGCGAACGCATCACCAGCGCTAATGAACGCGTCGAAGCGCTGCGTAAAGATCTCTTGACGCTGCAGCGCGAGCAAAAAGGGGCCGACGATGAAGCTGCCGTGCTGCGCGCGATGGGAGAGCATCTAGGTGCCTTGTTGCGCGCCGAGGAACAGGCGCACAAAGGTGAACTAGCTCAAGGCCGCGTGAATGAGGCTGCATGGAGCACGAACTATGCTTGGCTTGCGGCCAAGTTGTCCGAGAATCGCAGTGCTATCCGCACCTTGGGCTGGTCCATGGAGGAGCGTGGTGCGCGCATTGCCGAGCTGGAACGCGAGATCGGCAAGCTGCAAGGCGGGCTGCGTGTGCCGGTCAAAGATGTGATCGTGGATGTGCTCAATGGTGCCGGCGATACCTTGCACCTTGAGTACCTCGTGGGCTCTTGCGGCTGGCAGCCGCAGTACGATCTGCGTGCCGCCAAGGACCTCGCCAAGGTGGATCTCTCGTACCGTGCGCGTGTGTGGCAGCAAAGCGGTGAGGACTGGACCGGGGTGCAGCTGGCGCTATCGACTGCGCAACCGCAGCGGGGCGCTCAGGGCCCGGATCCGCTGCCGATCAAGATCGGTGTGTTGCAGGATCCGATGGTTACGCGTGGCTTCAGTGTGGGTGCTCCGGCTTCGAATGCGGAGATGGAGGATGCGGCTGAACCCACCGGCGGCGGTGGCGGCGCCAGCAAGGACAAGGCCGATCGGTTGTATGGTCGTCCTGCGGCACGCAAGGCCGCGATGGCAACTGTGGATGCGCAAGGTCTCTCGGTGCGCTATGTGCTGCCGCGCAAGGAGACTATCCAGTCGCGTGAAGCGCCTACGACTGTGCTGGTTGGCGAAGCAGTCTTGGAGATGGCCGCCGAGCGGCATGTGGTGCCTGCGGTGGACACAACCGTGTGGTTGCGGGGGCGAACCAAGAACGGTTCGCAGTGGACCTTGTTGCCGGGCACGGCCAATGTCTTCCTTGGTGGTGATTGGTTGGGCCGCGCACAGTTGGCCGCGGTTCAACCCGGTGAAGAGTTCACCTTACACCTAGGCGCTGATGATGCGATCAAGGTCGAGCGCCGTCAGGCCGAGGACATGGCCAAAGGGCCGGGCTTCTTCTCGTCGCGCAACGAAAAGGTCGAGGCTTGGCGCATCCTTGTGACGAACAATGGAGCGGTGTCCAAAACACCTGACGGTGCGATCGACATCGTGGTGCGTGAGGCGCTGCCTGTTTCGACGGATGAGCGCATCTCGGTCGAGATCGCCAAGTTGGAGCCCAAGCTCGCTACAGACGAGCGTTGGAAGAAAGACCTTGAAGAGCAGGGCATCCGCACCTGGCTGGTGAAGCCCTCGAAGGGCAAGACGGCAGAAATCAAGTGGCAAACGACCATCTCCTATCCCAAGGACACTCAGATCTTTCAGCACTAGTGCTGTCACAGCGTTGACGGCCTGCTGCAAGTGCGGCGACCATAGGGGCGGCTCTACCAAGGGCCGCCCCTCATCATGTGGATCCGCACTCTGCTCGCAGCCGTAGCTCTCCTTCCCGTCACCACCTCTGCGGCCGCCGCTTCTGCCGCGGACACAGGCAAGTTGCTGATCTTGCACACGAACGATTGCCACGGGCAATGCGGTACGCGCAAAGCCACTTGGGTCAAGCGCGCGGATCCGCCCATGGTCGGTGGTGTGGGCCGGGCCGCAGCCGTCGTGCGTGATGAGCGCGCTGCACGCGGTGCGGAGCTCTTGGTGTTGGATGGTGGCGATTGGTATGCAGGCACGCCTGAGGGCGCCATCGATGCAGGCTTGGAGTACCTGAAGCTCTTGTCCATGATCGGCTACGACGCCATGTGCGTAGGCAATCATGACTTTGATCACGGCATTCCCAACTTGCAGATCTTGCTACGCGAAGCTCGCTTGCCGGCGATTGCGGCCAACCTCTACGAGCGTGGCAGCGATGCGCGCGTGTCGTTTGTGGCCCCGTGGAAGATCGTCGAGCGCGGCGGTCTGCGCATTGCTCTGGTCGGCATCGTCACCACCGTGACGCCCGAGATCTCTCATCCCGATACGCGCACGATCATCTTCATGGAACCTGCTGAGGCGTTGCGTCGCGCGCGCGCGGAGCTGGCAGGCAAAGTGGACTGGGTGCTGCCTGTGACCCACCAGGGCGTCGATGAAGACCGCAAGCTAGCGCAAGCGCATCCGGACTTGCCGCTCATTGTAGGCGGTCACAGCCACACCTTCCTCAAGGAGGGTGTGCGCGAAGGCGAGGTGTTGATCGTGCAAGCGGGCACCAAGCTCTCTGCCTTGGGGCGCGTGGAGGTTGAGTGGGACCGCAGCACACGTCGCGTCACCGCCGTGAAGGCCTCCTTGCAGGATCTCGATGCCGCCCCTGCGCATCCCATTCCCGAAGTGGAGGCGGCGATCGCCAAGCTCGTGGCACAGAGTGATGAGCGCATGGCCGTGGTCGTGGGCACTGTTACGGCGCATTTCGGCCGCAGCAAGGACGCGCTGACTTCCGGTGCAGCCGGCAATTTGGTGGCGGACGCGCTGCGCGAGCACACACGCGCCGATGTGGGCATCATGAACCGCGGTGGTGTGCGCACCGACTTGAGTGAAGGAAACTTGACACGCCGCGATCTCTACGAGTTTCTGCCGTTCGACAACGACGTGACGGTGGTCAAGCTCGATGGCGCGACCTTGCACGAGTTGTTCCGCCGCGCGATCGAGGGCAAATCGCATTCGGGTGTGGAAGTGTCGGGCGTCGTGCTGTCCGTGCGTCGTGGTGCGGAAGGAAGCACGCTGCTTGGTGTAAAGGTAGGCGGCGAGGAGCTGGACAAAGCCAAGCTGTATCGGGTGGCCATGCACTCCTTCATGGCGGATGGTGGCGATGCGTACATTGAGCGCGTGCCCTTGGGGCCCAACCGTGTCGATGAGCCCTTGTTGTTGCGCGATTTGCTTGAGATGCGTGTCAAGGCACGCGGCTCACTCACGCCTGATGGTTCGAATCGCTACGAGGTAATGCCGTGATCATCGGCGGGCTTTTCGTCGCGTTGGTCGGGGTACTGCCGGTCGATCTCAAGGACCTAAGTGCCAAGCTGCGCGACAAAGATGAGCGTGCTCGCGCGGAAGCGATCGAAGGCTTGGGGCGCGATGGGTCGAAGGAAGCCTTCGAGTTGGTGTTGGGCGCTTTGAAGGATCCCTCTTCGCGTGTGCAAGATGCCGTGGAGAAGGCGCTGCCGAGCTGGTCTGAGCCTGCGCTGGTGGCCCAGTTGTATGGCAAGAAGGGCCTTGGCGATTCGGACGCTTGGATCCAGCGGCACACACTGGGCGCACTGGCTACAGCGAGTTACCCCATCGATGCCGACGCGCTGGCAACGGCACTGAGCTCCAAGGAGCCGCGCGTGCGCTTCGCCGCCTGCCATGCTGTCGAGCGCATTGCTGTGCGCGCAGGCTTTGCAGGCAAGACTGACAAGTTGTCCAAAATGCTGGACAAGTTGGCCAAGGATCCTGACGAGGAAGTGCGTGCCGCCGCTTTGGTAGGACAAGCACGTTTGACGAAGCGCTTGCCAGCCGACGCCCAGGCCTTGGTGGAGACTGCGCCTCCTGCAGTCGCGTGCGCGGCCTTGTGGCTGCAAGCCACGGACCTGGGAGCGCCAGCATTGCCGTTGCTGCGTAGCGGACTCCAACGTAAGGAGCGCAGTGTGCGTGCAGCAGCCATTGATCATCTGCGCATGCTGGCCACACGCGATGCAGCCCTTGCACTCGTGGAGGCCATCAAGTCCGAGACGAATCCTGCCACTCTCTGGCGCGCTGCGGACGCATTGGAGGCGTTGAGCGGTGTTTCCTTCGGGGACAAGATCGACTTGTGGCAGCAATGGGCCAGCAATCTTCCTGCTGCTTGGACTGCGCAAGTGGAGTCGCGTGAGGGACGCAAGTCCAGCAACGACTCCACCAGCAAGTCGGGTACAGCCGTGTTGGCGGGCATGCCGATTGTGTCGACGCGGGTAGCGATCTTGATCGACCTGTCAGGGTCTGTTTGGGAGAAGCGTGCGGATGGCACCATCCCCAAAGACGATCTCGAGCAAGAGTTGGCTCGCACTCTGGATGGCTTCACGCCGGAGACGCGCTTCCAGTTGGTGCCCTTCACCGAGGATCCAGCCGCCTTGAGCAAGGGGTTGACTCCTGCGACACCACAAGCGGTTGCCAAGACTAAAGCGGACTTCACCGGTCTGAAGACCAGTGGCAAAGGTGACTACTGGGATGCGATCGAGCAGACCCTGGCCGATCCCGAGGTGGACACGATCATTGTGTATGGAGATGGTGCACCCTCTGGTGGTCGGCGTTGGGACTTGGCGCGTATGGAGCTCGACTATCTGGCACGCAATCGCTTTCGTCGCGTGGAGCTTTCGGCCGTGCTCGTGGGCGCAAGCAAGGGGCTGACCGAGCGTTGGACCTCTTGGTGCGTGGCGACCGGCGGTGAGGTGAAGTCGGTTTCCAAGCGTTAGGCGCGTGGCTCGTGCGCGCGGCTGTTCTTGTCGGTATCGTGGTCGCCCATGAACGCTCCGCTCACGTTGCCGAACGGCAAAGCCACCTACGAGGTGCGCGGTGCTGTGGCGGTGATCACGCTGATCAATCCTCCGGCCAACGGCTATTCGCACGAGATGATGCGCGACTTGGACGAGGCCATCGTCAAGGCGCGCTTCGATGCGAGTGTGCAGGCCATCGTGCTGGCTGGCGCTGGCGAGAAGTTCTTCTGTGCCGGCGCTGACATCGGGATGTTGGGAGCCGTCGATCCTGCGTACAAGTACATGTTCTGCTTGCACGCCAACGAGACGCTGGCACGCTTGGAGCACACTCCCAAGCTCGTCGTGGCCGCGCTTGGCGGTCATTGCGTAGGCGGTGGCTTGGAGATCGCGCTCGCGTGCGATCTGCGTTGGGCTCGCAAGGAAAGCGGCAAATGCGGCTTGCCCGAAGTTGCTCTTGGCGTTCTGCCCGGTACCGGGGGCACGCAGCGGCTCGCGCGTGTGGTTGGCAAGAGTCGCGCCATTGAGCTGATGGTCAGCGGCCGCCTCATGAGCTATGAGGAAGCGCGCCAACTGAACCTGGTGGATGAGGTGCTCGAGGCTGCGAATGACGCGGCCTTCCTTGATTCCGTGGTCGCTCGCGTGCAAGCGTGGTGCGCCCCGCATAAGGCGCCTTTGGCGGTCGGTTTGATCAAGCGCGCTGTTCAAAGTGGCTTGGAGATGCCGCTTGATGCGGGCCTGACCCTTGAACGTGAGCTGCAGGCACGCCTGTTCGCCTCGGCTGATTCCAAGGAAGGCATTGCAGCCTTCAACGAGAAGCGTCAAGCCAACTTTACAGGACGCTGAGAAGTTCCCATGCAAGACACCATGCAAGTCGTGCACATCCCGCGTCACGGTGGTCCCGAAGTCGTGGAGATCGTGCGCTTGCCCATTTCCGCGCCAGCCCCTGGCGAGGTGCTGGTCAAGATGTCGGCTGTGTCCGTCAATCACCTCGACCTGTGGGTGCGGCGCGGGATGCCCGGCATGAAGCTCCCTTTGCCGCTGATTCCAGGATGTGACGGCATCGGCGTCGTGGTGGCTCTGGGCGCAGGAGTGAGCTCACCAGCAGTGGGCACCAAAGTGCTGGTCGAGCCCGGCCACAGCTCAGGACTCTCCGTCCACGACAAGGCGGGCAACGATCACCTGTCGGACGACTACATCATCCGTGGCGAACACTTCGACGGCTTGGCGCGCGAATATGTGACGATCGAGTCGCGCTATGCCACGCCGATTCCTCAACAGCTAGACGCCGTGCAGGCCGCCGCCGTGCCCCTGGTGTACTTGACCGCATGGGGGATGTTGATCTCGCGTGCCCAAGTGCGTGCAGGTGAGAGAGTGCTTGTGCTCGCCGGTACTTCTGGTGTGGGTTCGGCCGCCATCCAGATCGCCCGTGACCTTGGTTGCGAGGTTGTGGCCACCGCGGGCAGTGAGTCCAAGCGTCAACTTTGCTTGTCACTAGGAGCCAAGGCGGCCGTGGATCACTCGCAGCCCGATTGGCCCGCGCAAGCGCGCAAGGCCGCCGGTGGAGCCTTTGATGTGGTGGTCGAGCACGTAGGTCCGGCAACATGGGAGGGTTCCATGAAGGTGCTCGCCCGCAATGGTCGCCTTGTGACTTGCGGGGGCACGACTGGGCCGATGGTGTCCATCGCGCTGCCGCACTTGTTCATCAAGAACCAGACGATCATGGGCTCCACGATGGGGCCGCGCAGTGCCTTTCCCGCCATCTTCAAGAAGGTGGCTGAAGGTGCATACAAGCCCGTCGTCGACCGGGTGTTGCCGATGTCGCAAGTCCGCGAAGCACATGTCTTGCTGGAAAGTCGCGCGGTGCACGGCAAGATCGTTCTCATCCCAGGTCAGTGATCAGGAACCTCTCTCCCATGAACGCACACACCATGCAGTCGGCAGCAGTACTCGGTTCAGGCACGATGGGTAACGGCATTGCGCAAGTGCTGGCGCAAACGGGACTCTCCGTGTGCTTGTATGACATCGCCCAGCCTCAACTTCTGAAGGCCATGCAGACCATCCAGGCCAATCTCGACAAGGGCGTGGAGAAGGGCAAGGTCACCGCTGCCGATCGTGATGCTGCACTGGGGCGCTTGCGTGTGAGCACCGACTTGATGGAAGCGGTGCAGGGCGTGGATGTGGTCATCGAGGCCGTGCCCGAGAAGCTGCAGCTCAAACAGGAGATCTTCCAGCAGCTGGGGACGCATCTTGGACCGCAGGTGCTGTTGGCCACCAACACATCGTCGCTCTCGATTTCCCGCATTGCAGCCGTCACGCCGCACCCGGAGCGCGTGGTGGGCATGCACTTCTTCAACCCCGTGCACATCATGAAGCTGGTGGAAGTGGTCGAGGCCGACAAGAGCTCGAACGCAGCCGTTGAGGCGGCGATGGCGCTCTCCACGCGTATGGGCAAGGATCCTATTCGCGTCAAAGATGCACCTGGCTTCGCATCTTCGCGCC
>JBILXQ010000080.1:0-8815 GCA_044378375.1 Planctomycetota bacterium | reverse complement strand
GATGGCGTAGAAGCCCAAGTCGGTGCGCTCGGCGACATAGTCCGTGAAGTAGCGCCGCCACACCAAGTAGGTGCGGCTGTGGCTGAGCGCGCGCTCAACTTGGCTCGGCCGATCCACAGGCCACGGTGCACGCCAATGCAAGTTGTCGCGTGTGGGCTCGCCACCGCGTGTGTAGAGCGCGCAGCGCATGTCATTGATGGACTCGTGCACGAGCACCAAGTCCGGCTGCAGATCGAGGCCTCGTACAGCCAAATTGACAAGCATCTCGTAGCTCGACCAGCCCGAGACACCCAAGTTGATCACCTCTACGCGGCGCGGCGCGAGGGCTGCCGTCAACTTGTCTTCAAGTCGCTGGGACCACACAGCGAGGTCATTGCTTTCGCTCTGCCCGTAGACGGAGGATCCGCCAGTGGTCACGATGCGGTAGACGCCCTCAGGCTTCTCCCACGTCGTCTCCTTCCCGCGGAAACCGAGAGCATTGTGGGACGCTTGTTGCTTGGCGCCCGGCGGCGTCGCGAACGAAGCCCGTAGCGCATAGCCCAAGTACGGGTGCGGAATCGCGCGCGAGGTCTTCTGTTCCGCAGCGCGCTTGAGTGTGCCGTACTCGAGGGCATCGGCGGACAAGCGTGCCAAGACTCCTTCTCCGCCCTTGGTGGGGTCCCATGTGGGCGAGGCACGATCTGCTTCCACCACGCGGTCTGCAATGCGTGAGGTCACTTCCAGCACCACAACCACGAGACCCAACGACACGAGGAGTGAAAGGAGAATCCGCAGCCACACAGGCTTGGTCGTGGTCGGCATCTTCGAGGTCACCATCCAGAGCGGAGCCTAGCGGATGGGCCCTGCCATGCGCTACAGGATCTCCATGCCGAGGAACCAGTCCCTAGCCACACGCATGTTCACCCACGGCAACCTCGTGTTGTGTGAGACCTTGTTGGTCGCCAATGTGCTCAAAGAGGAGTTCGTGGGGGTGGTGCAGCGTTCGTCGTGGGACAACTGGGTCAAAGTGCTCTTTGTGATGGCCCTCGTCGTGGGCTTCATGGGCGGCTTCTTCGTGCTGGTGCAGCGACTCACGCGCGACGCCGTCGGACGCACGCACGTAGCCCTCGCGGGGCGCGGCCTGCAGCGGTGGTTGGTGCACCTAGCCTTGTTGACGGCGCTCTACTTGCTGTACGCGCACCGCTTAGGCTTGCGCGTGTACTAGCGGTTGGTGGTAGGCGCGGTAGGAGCGCAGGCCTTCGACGCCTAGGTACCGCTCCAGCAGCTTTTCATCGGCCTGCAGCAGGTCGACGACTAGCAGGGCATCTAGGGCATCGTTGAAGTCAGGATCGACATTGAGCGCCAAGAGGCGTCCACCCAGCTTCAGGTACTCGCGCAGCAAGACCGGCACGCCCTTCTTGTCGTGCTCCAAGTCCGAGACGAGCGCGGATAGATCAATGCTGCCACCGATCAGCTCGCCTACGCGCTGTGGCGAGAGCCCTTGCATCTTCTGCAGTGCAAACTCCGTTCGGGCTGCGACCTTGCCCATGCCCAGCAACGGCCGGTGCTTTTGCAGGTACTGGGCCATGAGTTGGCGCGACAGCGGATGGTACGAGGCGCTGATGGAGACGGGGCCGAAGAGTCTGCGGTAGCGAGGATTCGCCACGAGATAGGCGCCGATACCTTTCCATAAGAGCAAGAGCGGAGCGTAGCTGCGTTGGTAGTCCAGCGCGACGAAGGACCGCCCGAGCTCAAGTGCCGGCGAGAGACTGCGTAGCGACTTCTCGTCGTAGTGAAAGAGCGTGGCCGTATAGAGCGTCTCAGCATCGCTGCCACGCACTAGCTCGTCCGTGCCACCTAGGCGATAGGCGCCTGCGATGCGGTGCTGTTGCGTGTCCCACAGAATCAAGTGCAGGTAGCGCGCATCAAATCGATCAAGGTCACGCGCGCGCCCGGTGCCTTCGCCGACGGTGCGGAATGTCTGTTCGCGCAGACGTCCTACCTCTAGGAGCGCGTGCGGGATCTGCTCGGCGCGTGCCAGGTGCACTTCGAAGCTGCCTTGTTTGGCTAGCAGGTTACTCGGCGGCAGCGCCTCGATATCGCGCCTGACCAGCTCTGTCTTCACTGGCGCGGCGAGGTTCGCCGGCGGTCGCGTGCGCTGCATCGTGAGACGCCTAAGCAACTTCTGGGAGGCTACGCGTGTGCGATCGCCCAAGGCGTAGGTGCGCAAGCGCAGGTAATCCGTGCGCGTACGGTCGTCAGGCAAACTGGACAGTTCACTGGCTGCGATGGGTGTCCCAAAGCGCACCTCGATCGTGCGTCCTTGCTTGTTCAACAGCTCGCGCGGCAGAAGTGCTGTGCGCAGCCGCGGGTGCACTAGCCCGGCAAGTTGGAACAGGGAGCTATTCCGGCCTTCAAAGTAGGCCGGGCAAGTCTGCGCGCCCGTGCGCAGCGCCATGCGCGCAATCGACTCACTCCAACGCGGGTCCATCACGCGCCGTTGACGCACTTTCAGGCTGGAGACTTCACCAGCCGGAAAGATGGCCAACATTCCTCCGCGACGCAGATGCTCCATGGCGCCTCGCAACGCCCGCGCATTCGCAGCTTGGGCATCGGAGGCGAACACATCCACCACCAAGAACAACTCGCGCATCTCGACAATGTGGTCGAGCAAGCTGTTGACGAGGATCTTGACATCTTTGCGGATGCGGCACAGCTCGCGCGCAAGGATCAGTCCCTCCACCGCACCGTACGGGTGGTTCGCGCACACAATGGCAGCTCCTGTGGTCGGCAGGCGTTCCACTTCGCGTGCATCCGTCTGGACCGTCACACCCAACTCCTGCAGAGCCGAACTCACAAACTGCAACGCATCGCGCGCGGGCGGCAGCGCTGTGTAGCGGCGCTCCAGTTCAGACAAGGCCAAGACCCTCTCCACGGAACGGGCTACTGGCCGCAGAATGGAATGAGCGGGGGTCAGGCGGAATGTGGGGCGCGTCTGGGTTTGGTCCATAAAGTGCGTAAGCGCCAGCAGCGCTTGCAAAGGTAGCAGGCGCAACGCGAATTGAAGAACGGCAAGGCCCAGATCAAGTTCCTGCAAGACCCGTTGCCGGTTGTAGTCGGGCGGACGCTACGATCCGAACCATGCTATGCAGCCAAACTCAGATGCGTACCCTCGCGCGCTTCGCCTGTGCGACCATGGCCATGTTGGGAATGCTGGGTTGTGCGGAGGAAGCTCCGACCAGCGCTCAGGGGGCCAAACTCATCGGCTTCTCGCAGATCGGCGCCGAGAGCGCTTGGCGTGTGGCTGAGACAGCATCGATCACCATCGAGGCCAAGAAGCGGGGATACGACCTGCGTGTGGCGGATGCGCAAGGCCGTTTGGAGAAGCAGCTCGAAGCACTGCGTGGCTTTGTGGCCCAGGGAGTGGATGCCGTCATTCTGGCTCCGCAAAAGGAGCAAGGCTTCGAGCCCGCCCTGCGCGAGTTGAAGGAAGCGGGCATTCCAGTGATCTTGGTCGATCGCGGTGTGGAGGCAGATCCGTCGCTCTACGCGACGTTGATCGCGTCCGACTTCGTCGCGGAGGGGCGCATGGCTGCGGAGTGGTTGATCACTCACTCCACTGGCGATGTGCGCGTGGTCGAGCTGGAAGGCACAGCCGGTTCCGCTCCGGCCATTGATCGCAAGCGGGGCTTTCACGAAGCGCTCGCTGCTCACCCACGCATTCAAGTGGTGCGATCTCAAGCGGCTCAGTTCACGCTCGCCGAAGGCAAGAAACAGATGGAGGCCATCGTGCGCAGCGAACAGCAGCCGTTCCAGGCTGTCTACGCGCATAACGATGACATGGCTTTGGGGGCGGTGGATGCGTTGAAGGCCGCCGGCCGGCAACCTGGCAAGGATGTGTTGGTCATCTCGGTGGATGCGACACAGCCGGCCTTTGAAGCACTTGTGCGCGGTGAGCTGTCGGCCACGGTGGAGTGCACGCCTCTGTTGGGCCCGCTTGTCTTTGATGCTCTGGACACCCTGCTCCAAGGGGGCCAGGTAGCCCCCCGTATGGTCGTGCCCGACCGGATCTTTGACTCCTCGAATGCGGCCGCCGAGCTTCCGAACCGCCGCTACTGAGGTTCCTGCCCACCGAAGGTCGATACACTGCGCTCCTCCTATGAAGACCTATCTACAAGACCTGATGGCGTTAGTGGTCCTGTGTGTGCCCACTGCTGTGTGCGTGTCGCCCGTTGGCGCTCAGATGCGTAGCGAGCCGTTGCGTGCGGTGCCGTTCGAGCAGGTGGTGGTGAAGGACAACTTCTTCGCGCCGCGCATCGAGATCAACCGCAGCGGCACGGTGGAGGCCTGCTGGACCAAGTGCGAGGAAACGGGGCGCTTCAAGAACTTTGCTGTGGCTGCCGGCGTCTTGCAAGGCAAGCACGAAGGCGCGCTCTTCAATGACTCGGATGTGTACAAGGTGATCGAAGGCATCGCCTACACGCTGCAGCACAAGGACGATCCCGAGTTGCGCGCGAAGACGCAGCGCTTGGTGCAGGTCATCGCCAAAGCCCAGCAGGCCGATGGCTACTTGAACACCTATTACCAGTTGGTCGAGCCGGAGAATCGCTGGAAGAACATCGCGCATGGGCACGAGCTGTATTGCGCGGGCCACTTGATGGAAGCGGCTGTGGCTTGGAAGGCGGCCACGGGCGATGACGCCTTGATGCAAGTCGCGTTGAAGTTCGCCGCGCATATCGAAGCAGAGTTCGGCCCGGGCAAGCGCTTAGATCCGCCCGGACATCCCGAACTGGAGCTGGCCTTGGTCAAGCTGCATCGTGCCACGAGCGATGCGCGTTGGCTGAAGCTCGCCAAGTTCTTCGTGGATCAACGCGGCAGTCATGTAGGCCGCAGCGGCTTTGGTGAGTACGCGCAAGACCACAAGCCGTTGCGCGAACAAACCGAAATCGTCGGTCACGCCGTGCGGGCGTGCTACTTGTATGCAGGCGCTGCGGATGTGGCCATGCTCACGCGCGACACGCAGCTCTTCCAGACGTTGGGCACGATCTGGAACGACCTCGTCACCACCAAGATGTACATCACGGGTGGTATCGGCAGTTCCGCCGCCAATGAGGGCTTTACCAAGCCGTACGATCTGCCTAACCGCACTTCGTACTGTGAGTCCTGCGCTTCGATTGGTTTGGCGTTGTGGAGTCAGCGCATGCTGCTCGCCACAGGCGATCCGATCTATGCCGAGAATGTCGAGCGGCAGATCTACAACAACATCCCCGCCAGCGTGTCGCTCACGGGAGATCGCTTCTTCTATGTGAATCCGATGGAGACGCAGGGTGCACAGCGTGCGCCCTGGTTTGACTGCGCGTGTTGTCCCACGAACCTCGTGCGTTGGGTGCCTTCGGTGGGGGAGCGCATCTACGCGACCAGCGGCGAGGGCATGGACGACACCTTGTGGATCTCGCAGCACTTTGCCTCGCAGACCACCGTGCTGATCCGAGGTGTGCCGGTCTCTGTCGAGGTGCGCACGGACTTCCCGGACACCGGGCGTTTAGAGATTCTCGTGTCGCCGGACACCAACCTCGCGTTCACCATCAAGGTGCGCAAGCCCACGTGGGCCAAGGAAGTGTGGTGGCGTGTGCATCCGCAACACGAGCCCACGCAAGTGCAAGTCGCACCGGATGCGGCGGATTGGATCGTGTTGAATCGCGAGTTCAAGCCGAAGGATAGCTTCCAAGTGCACTTCCTCATGCCGGTGCGGCGTGAGGTCGCGGATGAACGCGTGGAGGCCAATCGTGGCCGCGTCGCTCTTGCGCGTGGACCTCAGATCTACTGCGTGGAAGGCATGGATGCGAACGGTTCGGCCCGCTCGGTGGTGCTGCCTGCGGATGCGCGTTTTGAGGTGGTGCCCGAGCGCACGCTCAAGAATGCGCGCGTCCTCAAGACCAAGGCATTGCTTGTGGATCGGCAAGACCGTGCGTTGACCACGCAACCGATCAACATCAAGGCCGTCCCATACGCGCTGTGGGGCAACCGCACGCCTGGGGACATGCTGGTTTGGTTGCCCACTAAGCCGGAGTTGGCCACGCCCAAGGGTGGTGGCTATTGCGCCGACATCCAAGGTCACTTCGTGCGCGCGAGCTACTGCTTCAACGGCGATAGCGTGTCGGGGGTGATGGATGGCAGCACTCCCAAGAGCTCGATCGATCATGACGTTGCGCGCTTGTGCTTCTGGCCCAAGAAGGGCGGCACCGAGTGGCTTGATGTGGAATTGCCTGCACGCAAAGCCATCTCCAAGGTCAAGGTGTATTGGTTCGATGACACTGGCCGTGGTGAATGTCGTACACCGGCCGCGTGGCGCGTGCTGTTGAAGGATGGTGGCACATGGCGTCCCGTGGAGGTGACCTCCGGAGCCTACGGCGTCGTCAAGGATGCTTGGCAGGAGATCGGCTTCGCGTCCACGGAGTGCGACGGGTTCAAGATCGAAATCGACCAGCAAGCTGGGTGGTCTTCGGGGGTGCTTGAGCTCGCTTACGAGTGAGGGCTCACGCCCGGGATGTGCGCCGCGCCTCGCTTTGCGCGGCGTGACGAAGTCGTACGGCTCCACGCAGGCTCTGCTGGGCGTGGAGCTGGAATGCAGGTCTGGCGAGGTTGTGGCGCTCTTGGGCCAGAACGGAGCTGGGAAATCGACAGCGGTGCGGATCGCTTCGGGCATGGAACTGCCCGACAGCGGATGTGTGGAGCTGGACGGCCGTGCCGTGCGGTGGCGCACTGCGCGTGAGGCCCGCCAGGCGGGCGTGTACGCGGTGGCGCAAGAGCTGGCGCAGACTCCGGACTTGCCTTTGGAGGAGGCATTGCACTTGGGTCGTTTGCCTCGGTGGGGGCCTTGGGTTGATCGGCGCCGTTTGCGCGAGGCCAGTCGCCAAGCGTTGGCGCGTGTAGGCCTCACGATCGACCCTCGCAGTCGCTTGGGTGATCACTCGGCAGCAGTGCGTGCACTGGTCGCTATCGCCGCGGCCTTGGACGTGGAGCCGCGCGTGCTGTTGCTGGATGAACCCACGGCCAGTTTGGATCGTGCTCAGGCTGCGCAGGTGATCGAATGCATTCGCAAGCTGCGTCACTCGGGCGTGGGCTTGGTCTACATCGGCCACCGCTTGGAAGAGGTCTTGCAAGTAGCTGATCACATCGTGGTGCTGCGCGATGGTCGTGTCGTACTCAACACTCAGGCGAGTGCCGTGTCTGTAGCTGTCTTGGCTGCGGCTATTGTGGGGACTACGCGCGATAGTGCGCCCTCGATCGCCGCGTCCAACGCTGTTGGTTCAGCTTATCCAACTCCGCCGCCGGCTCGCTTGGTAGCCCGATGTCTGAGCTCCTCCGCGCCGCTTCTGTCCAGTTCGTTTGACGTGCAGCCCCAGCGCATTCTGGGTGTCGCGGGACTCTTGGGTTCCGGCCGCAGTGAGTTGTGTCGCACGCTCGCTGGTGTGGTGCCTCGTCAAGGGCAGTTGACAGTCGACGGCCAATCCATCCCTCAAGGTGTGGCACGTACGATGGACTACGGATTGGTGCACTCTCCCGAAGAGCGTCGCCATGAGGGCCTTTGGCTGGACCTCACCATCGCAGAGACCATCGCCCTTGGTTTGGTGCGACGCGGAGTGCGACGCCAGGCAGTGCACAGCCGCCAAGTGGCGCTAGAGCTGGTGCAACGCTTGCGCATTCACTGTGCCTCTGTAGACGCGCCCGTACGCAGTCTTTCCGGCGGCAACCAGCAAAAGGTGCTGTTGGCGCGACTGCTAGCCGCTGGACCGGCCGTACTCGTGCTCGATGAGCCCACGCGCGGTGTCGATGTTGGAGCCCGGGCGGACATTGTTGCGCGTGTGCGCGAGGTTTGCGGTGCCGGTGCCTGCGTCGTATGGACGACGAGCTACTTGGAGGAGTTGGCCGAAGTCGCCGATGATGTGTTGATCGTGCGCGATCACGCCGTGGTCGAGCAGGCGGCGCACGCTGCCAAGGATGTGGACCTGCTCATTGCGCGCTTGGTAGGGGCTGAATGAAGGCTCTCCTGCGCGCTCAGGCTGCATGGGTGCTGTGCCTGCTTCTCTGGGCCGGCAATGCTTGGTTCACACCGGGCTTTACCGCGCTCGCTTGGCAAGACGGCCGACTCGTAGGATCCTTACCGGATCTGCTGTACCACGGATCGACGGTGGCCTTGCTCGCCGTGTGTTGCGTGCCTTTGGTTGCTGCAGCCGGTGTGGATCTGGCGCTCGGCGCGCTGATGGCGTGGAGTGCCTCCGTCCTCGTGGTCGGCGCCGATCATTGGGGTGCGCCCGTTGGGCTTGTGCTGGCACTATTGGTAGGCATGTGCGCAGGTGGCTGCACAGGACTTGCGATTGTGCGCCTGCGTGTGTCGCCGCTGCTCGCGACTCTGGTCGGGCTTTCTGCATGGCGTGGTGCGGCCCAACTCACCAGCGGTGGTGGTGTGCACCATGCCACCGAGCCTGCCGTGCGAGCGTGGGGCCTGTGGTCTCCGCTTGGTCTGCCCGTGTTGGTATGGGTCACCTTGGTGGTCGTGGTCGTGATGCACTTAGTCTGGACGCGCACGACACTTGGCCTGAAGTGCACCGCGTGGGGATTGAATGCGCGTGCCACAGAGTGGGCGGGGGTATCGCTGTTGCCTTTGGGCATCGGCATCTACGCACTTTCCGGCGCGGCGGCAGCTGTAGCGGGCTGTGCGCAAGCGTGTGAGCTCGGAGCCGCCGACGCCTCGAATGTAGGCATCTGGAGAGAGTTGGATGTCTTGGTGGCCTTGGTCCTCGGCGGAGCCAGCGTGTCCGGTGGTCGTGTCTCG
>JBILXQ010000079.1:0-8819 GCA_044378375.1 Planctomycetota bacterium | reverse complement strand
AGCGGGAGCAGTGGGCGTATTCGTGCCGCTGCTCCCGACCACTCCGTTGCTGTTGCTAGCAGCGGGGTGTTGGGCGCGCGGGTCGCCGCGCATGCGCGCGTGGTTGCTTGCACACCCACGCTTTGGCCCACAACTCGGCCTATGGTTTGATCATGGCATCGTGCCGCGCCGCGCCAAGGTGCTGGCGAGCATTGTGATGGGGGCGGGTTCCGCCCTCGGCATCTCGACTTCCGGTATGTCGACGGGCCTTGCGAGCGTGGTGGTGCTGACCCTCGCGGCGGTGTTGGTCTGGCTGTGGCTGCGACCTGAGTCGGTGAAAACTTAGGATTTTGCAATTGGTGTGCAGTGCCGGGTGCTGGCCTGTCGAGAGACTCCAACATGGACCTGAGGGCAGTTGGTCTTTGTCTGGTTTGCTTGACATGGTGTGCGACTGAGGCGCTCGCCGAGCCCGGTCGTGGCGTCGCGGCTCGCACGACTGCGGCGCGACACATCAGCTTCTACGAGCTTGAGAGCCTAGACCCAGTTGCCCGCAGCGATCGCCGTCGAGCCATCGAAGCCGAAGACAAGGCCGAGTGGCGCGCGCGTCCACCCGATGGGTATCGCGCCGTGGCGCAACGAGGGTGGTGCGTCTTCGCCGAACGCGATGCAGCACCTGTGCGCACCTTGCTGAACGAACTGGCAGCCGAATGGCAGTGGCTGGAAGAGACCTTTGGTGCTCTCGCGCCCGCCGAGTACGCGCGCACGCCCATTCTCGTCGTGCATGCCGCCGATCAACTCCCGCCGCTGTCCTTCCGCTTTGAAGAGGCACCGCGGGCAGGTGTGGCCACTCCGCGCATGGCGTGCAGTCTGGATCCCAAGCTGCGCTTGGAGCAACGCCTGCAACTGGCCGCCATGTGGTTCCAAGAGAAGGACCGCGAAGTGTGGAATGCCATGCCGCGCTGGATGAAGGACGCGCTGCGCGAATGGTTGCGTGATGCCAAGATCAAGAACGGCACTTTCACGCCCGACTGTGGCGACGAAGTCGACGATGCCTGGCGCGCGTTGCAAAAGAAGCAGATCAGCGTGCCGCTGGCCGAAGTCATGCTCGATCGCGGTGATCTAGCCCGGCAACTCGCCGCCGACTTTGGCCCTCACGCCCTGCGCGCCCAAGCGACACGCACCTTTGCCGCCTTGGCATGGGGGCGCGGTGCCTGCGCGGAGCTGCTGGATGACTACCTGCGCGCCTTGAGGGCCGGTGCGGACGAGCTGCGCGCGACCGACGGCACGCGTGAGCGCCTGATGGACCAAGCCACAGCCGTGCTGGAGCCACGGGCGGAACAAGACTTCCTCGCAGCGTGGGACGCGACGCCTGCCGCGATGGAGCGCACCCTGCGTGCCAAGGCCTGGGCCGCGAGCTTTGCCCTGTTGGATGCACGCGGCGACGAAGCCGTGCAGCGCGACTTGCGCAACGAGCGCTAGCAGACGGTATCCTGCGCGGCCCATGAGCCGCCTCCAGCAGAAGAAGATCACCGTCGTCGGTGCGGGCTATGTAGGCATGACCTGCGCGCAGTTGTGCGCCTACAAGAACCTCGCTTCCGAGATCGTCATCATTGATGTGCTCGATGGCCGGGCCAAGGGCATCGCACTCGACCTGAACCAATCGGCCGCGGTCGAAGGCTTCGGCGCGCGCGTGGTGGGTACCAACGACCCCAAGGACACCTACGGCTCGGATGTCGTCATCATGACGGCGGGCTTGCCGCGCAAGCCGGGCATGAGCCGCTCGGACTTGCTGGAGACCAATGCCAAGATCATCACGAGCGTGGCCGAGTATGTGCGTCTCGGTTCGCCGGATGCGCATGTGATCGTGGTCACGAACCCGCTCGACTCGATGGTGCACTTGATGCGCGCGAAGACGGGCTTCCCCGGAGCGCGCGTCACAGGCATGGCAGGTGTGCTGGACAGCGCACGCTTCAGCTGGTTCATCGCCTTGGCCACCAAGAGCTCGGTCCAAGATGTCAAAGCCATGGTGCTGGGCGCGCACGGCGATTCGATGGTGCCGGTGCCGCAGTACTGCAATGTCAACGGTGTCGGCATCCAGCAACTGCTCGACAAAGCCAGCATCGAGGCGATGGCCACGCGCACCAAGAATGGTGGAGCCGAGATCGTCGGTCTCTTGAAGACTGGCTCCGCGTTCTTCGCACCGGCCTCGAGCGCGGTCGCGATGGCGGCGTCCATTTTACTTGACCAAAAGCGCTTGCTGCCTACGGCGTGCTGGCTGAATGGTCAGTACGGATTCCACGATGTCTACATGGGCGTGCCCGCCATCTTGGGCAAAGACGGCGTGGAGTCGATCGTCGAGATCCCGCTCGACAACGAATCGCGCGCACAAATGCACAAAACCGCCGGCGCGATCCTCGCCGATGTTCAAATCCTCCGCGACAAGAAGCTGCTCTGATCATGACTACGCATCGCACGGAAACCGATTCCTTTGGCCCGATCCAAGTACCCGCCGAGGCTTTGTGGGGCGCGCAAACGCAGCGCAGCACACAGAACTTCAAGATCGGTGGTCAACGCTTTACGCGCCCGATGATCAAGGCCTTGGGCGTTGTCAAGAAGAGCGCTGCGCTCGCCAACATCGATCTGGGCGACATGGACATGCTGTCCAAAAAGGAGCAGAAAGCGCTCCTCGCTGCCTGCGACGAAGTCATTGCAGGCAAACTTGACACGCACTTCCCGCTGGTTGTGTGGCAGACCGGTTCGGGCACACAGTCCAACATGAACGCCAACGAAGTGATCGCCAATCGTGCGATCCAACTGTTGGGAGGGGAGTTGGGTTCGAAGAAGCCTATTCACCCCAATGACCATGTGAACCGCGCGCAAAGCTCAAACGACACATTCCCCACGGCGATGCATGTGGCGGTGGCGTGCGAGACAGCCGAGCGCTTGTTGCCGGCCTTGCATCTGTTGCAAAAGGAGCTCGAAAAGAAGGCTCTCAAGTGGAAGAAGGTGGTCAAGATCGGCCGCACGCACTTGCAGGACGCGACACCTTTGACCGTCGGTCAAGAGGTCTCGGGCTGGGTCCAACAACTGATCGATGCCCAGCGCGGCGTCAAAGCCAGTCTGACGCATGTCTATGAGCTCGCCCAAGGCGGCACTGCGGTCGGTACGGGCCTCAACACGCAGCCGGGCTTTGACAAGCTCGTCGCCAAGAAGATCGCGAGCGAAACTGGCCTCGCCTTCAAAACGGCCCCGAACAAGTTCTCGGCGCTGGCCGCTCACGATGCGCTCGTCTACCACTCGGGCGCGGTCCGGGTGTGCGCCACGGCCTTGATGAAGATCGCCAACGATGTGCGCTGGCTTGGCTCGGGCCCGCGCTGCGGACTCGGCGAGCTCAAGCTGCCCGAGAACGAGCCGGGCTCCTCGATCATGCCCGGTAAAGTAAACCCGACACAGTGCGAAGCCTTGACCATGGTCTGCGTGCAGGTCTACGGCAACGACGCGGCGGTGGCGTTCGCCGGCTCGCAAGGCAACTTTGAGCTGAATGTCTACAAGCCGGTCATCGTCCACAATGTGCTCGAATCGCTGGCTCTGCTCGCTGACGCCTGCGACAGCTTCCGCCAGAACTGCATCGCCGGCCTCGAACTCGACGAGAAGCGCGTCGACAAGCTGATGCGCGAGTCCTTGATGCTCGTCACCAGCCTCAACCGTCACATCGGCTACGACAACGCCGCCAAGATCGCCAAGCACGCGCACAAAAACGGCACGACTCTCAAGGAAGCCGCCATCGCCCTCGGTCTCGTCAACGACAAGCAGTTTGACCAGTGGGTCAAGCCCGAAACCATGGTCGGCCCGGTCAAAGGCCAGGTCGGCGGCGGAGGCGGCTGAGTCCGGCGCGTTCCATGGATCGCGGGCGCGATGCCCCCGTCCGCCATACGCTCCGGGCGGCCGGGATCGGGGCGCGCCGTCCCCGCGCTGCGGGCGCCCGCGCCCGAGGCTTGCCCGGGAGCGCGCTAGCGCGCATCATGTCGGGGGATGCGGTGCTCTCCTACTCACATACGCCGGTTGGCGGTCGCGTGGTACTTGGCGACGGCCGTCCTGCTTGCGCTTCAACTCGCCTACGCCGCCACCTTGGTCGTCGAGATTGACGGTGTGCGCTGGTGGGGCGTGTCGGACGACATCTACATCACCGCCTGCTATGCGCGCAGCCTGGCGGAAGGCCATGGTGCGGTCTGGTACGCGGGCGCTGCACCGGTCGAAGGCTACAGCAATCCCTTGTGGATGCTCGTCCTGTGCGTCGTGCACGCGATGCCAGGCTACACGGAGCCGCAGCTGGGACTCTGGGTGCACTCCTTGCAAGCGCTGCTTTGCCTGCTCTGTTCCGCCTTGGCGTGGCGCGTCTGTCTCCGACTCGTCGATCGCGCCGGAGGAGTTTGCGGCCCCCCTGGTCCGGGACTCGTGTCGCTGGTGTTCCTCCTGGGCTTGTCGTGGGCGTCCTTGCCGCTGTGGCTGGCCGATGGATTCGAGCTGGGGCTGGTGGCCGCGGCGTCCCTCTCCTGTTTGCTTGTCACCATGGATGGAGTCGAAGCAGGCCGGCGGCTTGCTGGCGGCGGCGCTCGCTGCGCGCTCGCCGGCGCACTCTCCGGCGTCTGCCTGTGGACGCGCCTCGACGGCCTGCTCGTCTGTCTGCCTGCTTTGGGGCTGCTCCTGGCGCAGGCGTTCGGAAGGGCCGGTCGCCGCCCGTGGAGCGAGCTGCTCGCGGCGCCCGCCGTGCTCGGCGTCTGTGCCGCCGCGCTGTTGCTCGCGCGCCACGCCGTCTACGGGGAGTGGCTGCCGAACACGTACTGGTTGAAGCTCGCGGGCTGGCCGCTCGCCGACCGGTTGGCGATGGGCTTCGAGCAGAACTCGGCCGCTTTGGCGGCGACCGCCTGCGCCACGGCGTTCACGGTATTCGGCTGCCGCAGACTGCTCGGCGCCGCCTATCCGATCGTAGTGCTGCTCGCGGGTTCGTCTTTCGCCATGGTCGCGTACTCGACTCACAATGGAGGTGACTCGTGGGCGTTGCGTGCCGGCTGGGATCGATTCGGCGCGATCGGCGCCCTCTACCTCGCCGCGGCATTGGTGGTCGTCGTGGTGCGCGCCCCGGCCGTGGCCTGGCGCCCCGCCGCTCCCCCCGCGATGGCGGCGTGCTGCTTGCTCGTTTCGTGGGGTCATCTGCCGTTCGATCGCGGCACCACCACCATGCGCCGGCAGTTGACTGGCGAATACCAGCGTTCGGAACGGCGTTTCCTCGAGTGGGGGCTCGCCTACAAGCATGCGTCGCGCGAAGGTGCGCGCGCCTTGATCGGAGCCGCCGGCGCCATCGTCTACTCTTCCAGGCGTGCTGCCTTGGACGGGCTTGGGAAGTGCGATCCGTGGGTGGCGCGCCAGCCTGTCAACCTGCCGCGCAAGACATCCGGCCACAACAAGCGCTACATGGACGCGCTCTACCTGCGCGACATGCCGGAGTTCGGCCGACACGAACCGCCGCCCGAGGTCCGCGCGCGCTACGGCCGCTACGAGTGCCGCGGGGCGGAGCTCTGGGTGCGCAGGGACGCGACGCTGGTCCGCTGGGACCGGCTGCGGCCATTGGACCCGTAGCGAGGCCGAGGCCGGCCAAGTCCGCCTGCGGGGAACCGGGGGCCGGACGCGCGCGCTTCCCATGAAGGGGGGCGGCGGGGGTGGCTGAGCTTCACGCGGCCGGAGCACCTACCTGCGCGGGTGAAATTTCGTTTCTCTAGATCCACGCTCGTGGCTCTGGATACACTCCGATGGTTCTTTTGGCTCCCTTATCCATCGGAGAGATACATGCTCGTTTGGTCCCAGTGTTTCACGCTCGCGCTTCTTGCCACCTTGGCTCCCACACGCGTTGAGATTCTTGGCGGTCCCGGCTGCCCCACCAGTTGCCCAACTGTTTGCGCCATCACAACCCAGAGTCCGGTCTATTCGGGTTCAACCTGTGTCGATGTCATGGCAACTTGGACCCGTCTGCAAAATGGTTGCGCGGAGAATCCTTCGTGCACGCCATGCCGCCAATGTTTGGGGCGTCTGCGCGTCGAAATGACAGCGACCGCGAGCTGCGTGCAGTCGGGCGGCGGCGGGGTCAAGGTAGATTGGCGCACGGAGACCCGCGATACATCCAGTTCGGCTTGGACGATCACCGGCAGCGGCACCGGAGCGCTGGCCCAGCGACCTGACGGTTCCTATGCGTTCACCGATACTCGGGACGTGCAAAGTGGATGCGGCAAAGAAGGGCAGTACTACGGTACCGCTACGACCCAAAACGGCAGCGTGGAAGACGTGACCGCGATGTTCACCTGCGACGCCTGTTCTTCTAGTTGAGTTTTACCAATGTTGTCTAAGCAAGCCCGCGCGGCGATAGCCGTAACTCTATTCGTCGCTTTGACCCTGCTAGCCTTGGCGCTTTGGAGACCGACCGAATCATCGGCTGTCGTAGCCCCGACCCAACCGAGTGCATCCATCTCGGTGAGCGAACCAGATCCGGAACTCCTACAGCCGACTCCTCCCATCGCGGCTACCGACGGTCGCTCGCTAGACAGCGAGACACAGCACGCGCCTGAACTCGCACCGCACGACCCGCGCCCCGCGAACCCGGCCTTGCTGAAAGGCCATCCAGAGATGATCAGAAATGTGCAAAACGACATCGTCCAGCTGCGCAAGTTGAAGCTTTACGGTACGGGCAATCGGGTGGTCTCAAGGGGGATGTGCTTGTACGAGGATCTGCGAGGTAAGTCCTTTGACCTGGATAAACCAATTCCCAAGGAAATGCTGAACAAGTACGACACCTACACGTACTTCAATGGTCCGGCTGGAGCTAGGTTTTATACCTTTCCGCGTGAAGAGTACCCCTTGTTCTGGGAAATGATGACTCGGAACGAGCAGGGCTACGAGGACAAACTGCCGGACGAACTGGTGGAGCGGATCATCGCTTTCACCGAAGGGGCGATTGAGCTGGCGGGGCCGTTGCCGGAGTGAAAGGGATACTGGCGTAGGTGAGTGTGCACTGTTTGTGCACCGCGCTGTATTGCCTTTGTCAAAAGTACCTAACTCCTGTCCCGTCGCTGTTGGTTCGTGTGTCTTGTGTTTTTCAGCGGTCTTCGGACGATCACGCTCCGGCCTAGGCCAAGCGCGCAACGCTGCGCTGGGAGCTCCTTGGAGCTTCTTCGCGCTGGACGTGATCGCCGCGTGTGCGACTTCGAACGAATGCCTCTGGCTGAGGCTTGGTGCCAAAAGCCCTCTACTTTTTCGTAGCCGAAACAGGCATGGGCAGCCGTACGCCCCCCAGCCAGGGTGCTGACGAAAAGTCGTGCACACTCAGCTGGGCCCGTATCCATAGGGCCCTCCAGGCGCCCTTCCAGCCGCTACCTGCCAGATCCGCCCAGCCCCCTCTGGATCCCCAGCCTTCCCGCGGGTACACTCTTCCGCCCAAAAGCACCGGTGCCGTACACGCACACGGAGACCACCATGCACATCAAGATCCGCAGTTCGTCGACCAAGCACAAGAAGAAGACCGGCTACCGCACGCGCCAGAACACGAAGGGTGGTCGCAAGACCAACCGTCGCCAGCGCAAGCGTCACGGTTCGTTCTGATTCCAAAGCGTGCGCCCGGCGCCGGCCCAACCGCCGGCACCACCCACTTATGACCAGCGAACGCGCCACACCTGCAGCCAAACCGGCGCCGTTCCTCCCACGCACCCGCGCCGAGATGGCGCGTTTGGGTTGGGATCACCTCGACATTCTGCTCGTCACGGGCGATGGCTATGTCGACCATCCGAGCTTTGGCATCGCGGTGATTGGCCGCGTGCTCGAGGCGCACGGCTACAAGGTCGGGATTCTGGATGTTCCCGAATGGGAGCCCGATGGCTCCGGTTGGAAGCGTCTGCCGGCACCGCGCCTCTTTGTGGGCGTCTCGGCGGGCACCATCGATTCGATGGTCACCAACTACACGGCGTCGAAGAAGGTTCGCCGCATCGATGTCTACCGACCGGGCGGCAAGAGCGGTCGCCCCAACCGCGCCACCATCAGCTACACCGCATCGGTGCGCCATCACTTCCCTGGGCTGCCCGTCATCATCGGCGGCTTGGAGGCCGGCCCGCGGCGCTTGGCGTACTTTGACTACTGGGATGAGACGATTCGTCGCTCGATCCTCGTCGACAGCAAGGCGGACTTGTTGGTGTGGGGGATGGCAGAGCGCACGGTGGTCGAGATCGCGCGCCGCATCCAAGCCGGCACAGCGCTGTCAAATTTACCTAACACCTGCGAGTACCTCAAAAAGGATGCGCTGCCCGCCGATGCGCGGCTCGTTCCTTCGTGGGAGGACATCAAGGCCGATCGCCAAAAGCTGATCGAACTCTTCCACGCGGTGCGCGAGGAGAACAGCCCCAGCTCGCGCAGCATCGCGCAAGGCCACGGCGATCGCTTTGTCCTGCAACACCCGCCGCTGGCGCCTGCTTCGCAAGCGGAAGTGGACTCGTTCTACGATCTGCCGTTCGCGCGCCGTTGGCACCCGGATCACGACAAGGCCGGCGGCATCGCAGCGCTGGAACCGGTGCGTTGGTCGGTCAACACGCACCGCGGCTGCATGGCGGATTGCAGCTTCTGCTCGATCACCTTCCACCAAGGTCGTTCGATCCAATCGCGCAGCGAAGAGTCGATCCTCAAAGAGACCGCCGCCCTCGCCGCGCACCACGACTTCCGCGGCACGATCACCGATGTCGGCGGACCGACCGCCAACATGTGGGGCCTTGGCTGCAAGCTGCTCGAGAAGGGCGAGGCTTGCCTCG
>JBILXQ010000485.1:0-2555 GCA_044378375.1 Planctomycetota bacterium | reverse complement strand
GGCGTAGACGCTCAAGACTCGGCACGGCCCAGTACCCGGTCAGCGGCGACCTGCGCAGGGCACAGCACGCCTAGCATCGCAATGCGGCCAACTTCTGCTCGGCTTCTACCTTCAACCTGACGAACGGGTGGCGTACTGTCTGGGCGCCGTGAGCGCCACTCAGCGCCTCGATAGCCTCCAAGCTCTGCGTGCCATCGCTGCTGGCGCGGTGGTGTTGTCGCATCTGTACTTTCACGCCAAGCTGCGCGCGCTGCCGGTCGTTCCGCCGCAGTGGTTCGACTACGGCTACTTGGGCGTCGATCTCTTCTTCGTGTTGTCGGGCTGGATCATCGTGCATGTGCATGCCGACGACCTAGGGCATCCCGCGCGCGCGAAGGACTATCTGTGGCGACGCGTGGCGCGCGTGTGGCCGTTGCTGGCTGTGTTGACCACAGGCAAGCTGCTCTCGATGTATCTGGCGCCCGGCGTAGTACCGACGGAACGCTTGAGCGCCAGCACGATCGTGACCTCCTACCTGTGCTTGCCGCATCCGGATTGGCCGGTGATCAGCGTGGCATGGACTCTGCGTCATGAAGCGCTGTTCTATGCGCTGTTCGCAGTGGTCATCGTGCTCGGCAAGCGCGCCGTGTGGCCTTTGGTGGCGTGCTGGGTGGCGCTCATCGTCGCAGCGCTGAGTGTGTCTCAAGGACCGTACCTATTCGAGTTCGCAGGCAATGCACTGCACCTGCACTTCCTCTTTGGTTGTGCCGCTGCGTGGTGGCTCAAACGCCGGCCGGAGCAGGCTCCTGCGCAAGGCCCCTCAGGTTGGTCCATCGTCGGCTTGGTGGGCTTGCTCCTGCTGTGTGTGGCCTTGCACGCCCGTCTGGAGCCCACTTCCTGGTCGACCTTGTCACGCCTGCCATTGGGTGTGGTGACGGCCTTGTTGATCATTGCCCTGGTGCGTCGCGAGCAAGCTACCGGTGTCGCCGTGCCGCACCTCATCAAGCGGTTGGGTGATGCCTCGTACTCGCTGTACTTGTGGCACGGGTTCGTCGTCGGCGGCATGTGTTGGTTGTGGACGCGTCTCCCGGATGAGCTGCGCTCAGCACCTCTGGCCCTCGTCTGGCTGGCAGCCACTTTGCTTGGTGCCTTTGCCAGCTCGCTGTTGTTGCATCAGTACCTTGAGCGTCCTCTGGTTGCGTGGTTTCAGTCGTGGCGTCCGTCCACAGCGAAGCGCAAACTGCCGGCCTGAACGATGCAAGTCTCGGCGTCCCACTCTCCGTCACCCAAGTCGCGTCGACCGTGGTGGTCTGCGCTGTACCTGATTCTCGCCAACACGCTGCTGGTCGTGAGCTTGGCCGAGTTGGTTGCGCGTGCCTGCATCCACACGGCAGAGACCCCCGCATCGGGTGAGCGTCCCGCATCGGCTAAGGATGTTCCGTACCAACTGCATCCATCGTTCCAAACCGTGTACCCCGCGGCCGAAGGCATTGCCGATGGAAGCACTCTCGCAGGTTGGCGCATCGAGCCTTCGGTCAAGGCGCTCGAATCAGACGCGCGCCGCATTTGGTTCCTAGGCGGTTCGACGACAGCTTCGCTCTATCCGACCTATGTGCGTCGCTTCTTGCTGGGCAATGAGATCAACACCACCGCGGTGGTGATGGGCTTCGATTGGCATTGCTCGCTCCACACCTTGCACAAGCTGTGGACCTACGGCGATGAGGTCCGTCCTGATCTCGTGGTCGTGTTGGAAGGCATCAATGACTTTTATCGAGGATTCACCACGCCCGATGTGTCTCTGCCTGTCTATCGCACCGACTACTCGCACTACGCCGGTGGCCTCTATCCGTTTTGGTCGCGCGGCACAGCCCGCGCTGATGGACGCCCTGTCTTCTACGCGCGCCCGTCGGATCGCTATGCGCGCTTTGAAGCTCCAGAAGCCGGAGTGACAGGACTCGCGCGCGATGTTTGGCGCGGCAGTGCATTGGTTGCGGCCTTGCGCGGCACGGCCCAGCCACCCGAGGTCGATGTGTCCTCCATGGTGCAAGTGCACATGTCTGAGGCCGAGATCTTGCGCTCGCTGCCCGAGTTCCGTCGCAACTTGCGCAACATCGCGCAGACTTGCCAAGCCAAGGGCTGGCCGGTGCTGTTGGTGACGATGCCGTGGACTCTCAAGTCGCAGCGCACGTTCTTGCCGCCGGGCAACTTCTTCACGAACGATGGCCAGCATCACTTGGACGATGCCGGTTTCGCGTTCGGCATGAAGGCCTACAACGACGCTGTGCGCGCGTTGGCGAGCGAGTACCGTCTGCCGCTGCTCGACTTGGAGAAGTACATCATCAGCCCGGCGTACTTCACGGACGAAGTGCACTTGACCGAAGAAGGTCTGGTCTATGAGGGACGCTTGGTGGGCGAGCACATTCTCGATACCAAGCTCATTCGCGCGGCGAAGTGACCCCGCGCGTTGCATCGAGCTTGCGCACACGCAGCTCGGTGCGCAAGCGCTCGGCTTGTGCGCGCAGCGCCGAGCCCTCGGGTGCAGCACTCCACGCCGCATCCACTTCAGCCAGCGCTTC
>JBILXQ010000486.1:0-2555 GCA_044378375.1 Planctomycetota bacterium | reverse complement strand
AGCGCCTATGTGCGTCCGCGGGTGTCCACCGCGCCCCTGACGACGGTCTTCAGCGAGCCGCCCGCCGACTCGGCCGCCATCACCCTCGGGACAGCGGTGAACACCTCGGCCTATGACCTGCAGTACACGAATCCCTTGCCTACAGCAGGGGTGCACAAGGTGACCTTGCTGGGCACGCCAGGCCGGACGTGGACGGTGTACGCGCTCGATGGTTTGGACAAGTTCAAGGATCCGTTCGATGCGACGGTGCGCCTGCCGCTGCCTCTCGTAGGTCCGGAGGGCACCCTGCCTCTGGGCTTCGTCGACGGAGGTTACACGGCCGTCTTCGAGTCGGTTTCGTGGGAGACCTACAACCCGCGCGACCTGAGCTTTGCGGACCTGGAACGCGAGCCCACGGCAGGCGTGCGCTCACGCAATCTCGCACTGACTTTGCGAGTGCCTTGATCCGCACGCTGTGACTTGTATGCTCGCCCGCACGGGGCCATGCAGGCAGCGCGAACGGTTCGCGCGCCGAACCATGTCCACGCCGCAGGTACCACCGTGATCCGCTCGCTTTCTGCCGCCCTGTCGCTCACCGCTCTGTCCTTTGTCGCCGCCTCGTGCACGCAACTGCCCAAGCCTCCGGGCGGGGAAGTGCGTTCCAGCGGTTCTGCGCTGCTGGATCAGCGCAGCCCGCTCGAGATTGTCGTTGCTCCTGTGGAAGGCGCAAACGCAGCGGGTGGTTCCGGAGCTGTGCCGACCGAAGACTTGCGCGCTGGTTTCCAGCAAGCGTTGATCGCGCGTCGCTACAGCCCGATCGCTCTGCGTTATGTCGACAAGAAGGTGGTCGAGGCTTCGTATTCGGTCGGCGCTTTGTCCGAACAAGCGGTCTTCCAAACCAAGGTCACGCGTTTTGACACGGCGCTCTTCGACACCAACGGCGCGATTCATGTGGCGCTGACGGTCAAGATGGTCGATGCCGCCGATGGCACGGTGCTGTGGACCGGTAGCGTGGATCGCCGCTACGACTTCAGCGCCAACAAGGAGCAATACGCGACCTCCTCGGCGCGCATGCGTGCGGCCTGCGAGTACATCACTGCCGAGGTGCTTGAGGCATTGCCGGCCCGCAATCCTTTGCCCGGATACGCCACGAACTGAGGGCCGCGAACCGGGTGCCGGGGGGCTTGGCTGGCATCAGCGGAGCCCATCTGGTATCGTCTTTGCGCCTCAAACGAGGCCACGAGGTGAGGCGTGCACTCCTCACCGCACCCTGTTCTGGAGCGCCTTTCTCTGGGACCCGGGCAAGTCAACACGCACAGGCAGCGCCGTCTCACCTACCTAGCCGAGGCGGACCAAAGGACCATGCCGATCACCGTCGAACAGAAGCAAGTCATCATCCAGAAGTACGCAACCAAGCCCGGGGACACTGGTTCGCCCGAAGTGCAGGTTGCGCTGCTCAGCGCCACGATCAACCACCTGACCGAGCACTTGAAGGTGCACCGCAAGGACTTCACCTCGCGCCGCGGTCTGTTGGTGATGGTCGGTGCCCGCAACAAGCTGCTCAAGTACCTGCGCACCACCGATGTGGCGCGCTACCAGTCGCTGATCGAGCGGCTCGGCTTGCGCGGCTGATTGGATGCACTCGCAACGCGGCCTGCCCTGAGTGCAGGCCGCGTGCATTAGTCCGGAGAGCACTCGTGCTGCTGCCTGCGAGGCGCGCCTTGTCCTCCTGACGCTATGCACCCCGTACAAAGTTTTTGACAAACGTAGAGACGTAACGAGAGACGAAGAGAAAGCAATACGAATGAGCCATCATCCCCTCCCGATCACTGTGGAGACGACCGTCGGCGGAGTCCGACTGGTGCTGCAAACTGGGCAAGTCGCCCGTCAGGCCCACGGCGCCGTGATCGCCACCCTCGGCGGCACGATGTGCTTTGCGGCCGCGTGCGTCGGCCCGCAGCGCGACGACATCGACTTTTTCCCGCTGACGGTGGACTACCGCGAGAAGACCGAAGCCGCGGGCAAGATCCCCGGCGGCTTCTTCAAGCGCGAAGGCCGTCCGACCACCAAGGAGACGCTGACCATGCGTCTCATCGACCGCGCCATCCGTCCGTTGTTCCCGGACGAGTTCACGCGCGAAGTGCAGGTCATGAGCCACACTCTGTCGTACGACGGCTCGACCAACCCCGACGTGTGCGCGATGATTGCGGCCTTTGCCGCTGTGCGCATCAGTGGCGTGCCGTTCAAGGCGACCCTGGGCGCGGTGCGCATCGGTCACCTCGATGGCAAGCTGTGCGCCTTCCCGCCGGATGAGCGTCGTCGCGAGGAGTCGCGCCTGGACCTCGTCGTGGCCGCCCACAAGGCCGGCTTCAACATGGTGGAGTCGAGCGCCAAGGAACTCTCCGAAGAGGAGATGGTCGAGGCTCTCCAGCTGGCTCAAGAGGTCATCAACGGCATCATCGCCGCGATCGACGAGCTGAAGGACAAGGTGGCGCGCCAGCAGATGGATTGGACGGCGCCGGTCGTCGACGAGGCCTTGAAGAGCCACTGCGCCGCCTATGCAGCGCGCTTGGATG
>JBILXQ010000078.1:0-8846 GCA_044378375.1 Planctomycetota bacterium | reverse complement strand
CTTGCCGAACGAAGAAGGTGTGGTGCAGCTGGATGCAGCCTGCATGTACGGTCCGCGCCACAAGTCAGGCGCCGTGGGCTGCATCGAGAACATCCTGCATCCGAGTGAAGTCGCGCGCTTGGTGCTCGAGCGCACCGATCATTGCCTGCTGGTTGGCAAGGATGCGTACCGCTTCGCGCGTGCACATGGTCATGAACATGTCGAGCTGTTGACCGAGGCTTCGCGCAAGAAGTGGATGGAGTGGAAGGAGACGATGTCGACCAACGACGATCGTCTGCCGCCGCCAGCCAAACTTCCGCATGTGGCGGAAGCGCGCACACGCTCGAGCTTCTTGCGTGATCGCGTGACCGGCACCATCCATGTGTCGGCCTTGGCCAAGGACGGCGCGATCGCGTGCTGCACCTCGACCTCGGGCATGTCGTGGAAGATCCCCGGCCGCGTAGGGGACTCGCCCATCATTGGCTCGGGTTTGTACTGCGACCAAGAGGTGGGCAGTGCCGGCGCGACCGGGCGTGGCGAAGCCTGCATTCTCGCGCAAGGCAGCGCGACCATGGTTGAGTTGATGCGCAACGGAGCATCACCATTGGACGCGGGCTTGCAGACTTTGGAGCGCGTCGTGCGCCAAACCAAGCGTCAAGCGCGCTGGCAGCCGGATCTGTTAGATGAGCGCGGTTGGCCGAGCTTCAACCTGGTGTTCTATGTGCTCGGACTCGACGGCACGGCTGCAGGTGTGGCGCTCTACCAGCCGCGTGAGGGAGGCGCTTTGACCTATGCTTTGGCCACACCGGACGAAGGCCCGCGTTTGGTCCAAACGCAAGCGCTCCTGACCTAGCGCATCGAGGCTTCCAACTCGGCGGGCGTGATGCGCCCGTCTCCATCGGTGTCGATGGTCGACAGGATGGCTTGCGGCCGCACAGGCATCGTGGTCGGGCGTTGCAGCTCGACCAGATCCTTGACTGTGATGGCGCCATCGCCATCTTCGTCCAAGCGCACAAAATCGCGCGCCGGGCCGGCAATGCGCGCCGGTTCACGGCCGGCAGCCGTCTTGGCTTCGCGTGGAGTGCGCGTCTCAAACAAGTCCGCCAAGGTCTTCTTGCTGCTGGTGTCGGCGCTGCTGGCTTTGGAGTCCAGCTTGGCTTTCATCTCCGCCAACTCCGCACTTTCCAAACGCTTGCTCGCGTCGCGATCAAACGAAGACAGCAAGGTGGCGGGGTCCAGATCGCGATTCTTCGAGTCCGCGACAAAGCGCACGAGTTCGCTCTCGGAGAGGCCGCCGTCCTTGTCTTCGTCGTACAAGGCGAGCAGTTGCTCCGGGCTTTGCGTGTCAGGTGCTTTGGCCTCGGGCTTCGGCGTAGGCGCAAGGAACACACCACCGCGTTCCACGATCGTCGTGTAGCGCGTGACGAACTCGTTCAGCTGGATGCGCCCGTCGCGGTCAGTGTCAAATGTCGCAAACGCTTGACGGTCGAGGCCCATGCTCTGCTGGGCCTCCTTGAAGGACACATGTCCATCCGCGTTCCAATCCGCCATCCCGAAGTACGCGCCTGCGGCTCCTGCCGCATCGTCGCCGCCGCGCTGGGCAGCGAACGACAGCGTTGCAGTGGCAGCGAGAACCAACGACACAGAGATGCGATGGGTGTGCATGATGGCGATGGGTCTTGTCGACTCGATCCTGCTGGCAGCGCGAGGAAAAACTTTCCGTGCGTGACTCTGTGTCCGAGTGGCGAGCGCCGTTTAGCGACCGTCCGCAGCCAGCATCAACTGCTCGGCCACGCGATCGACATCCGCATCCGTGAGGAACGGATGCACCGGCAAACACACCACTTCCTTGGCGAGGCGCTCTGCGTTCGGGAAGTCTCCGGGGCCGTAGCCCCAAGGCTTGGCGGCCTCTTGCAAGTGCACCGGCGAGGGATAGTGAATCTGCGCGAAAATCTGCTGCGCCTTGAGGCGTTCGAGCACCGCTTCGCGCGTGACATCACCGGCAATGCGCACCGTGTACTGGTGGTACACATGCACGCTGTTGGGACGACGCACCAAGGGCAACACGCTCTTCGTGCCCTTCAACGCGGCGTCGTAGCGCGCGGCGATCGCGGCCCGGCGCGCATTCCAACCTGCGAGGTACGGCAGCTTGCAGTTGAGCGCCGCGCCTTGCAGGCCTTGCATGCGCGAGTTGGTGCCCAACTCCGTGTGCGTGTAGCGCACCGGCGAACCGTGCTCACGCACGCGCCGCGCTTTGGCCACGACCTTCTCGTGTCGTGAGAGCACCATGCCGCCTTCGCCGCAGGCACCCAAGTTCTTGGTCGGGTAGAAGCTGAACGCGGCTGCATCGCCGAGCTGGCCGCAGTTGACGCCATCGCGCGATGCACCGTGGCTTTGCGCACAGTCCTCGACCAGCGAGATGCCGCGCTTGTCGCACAGCGCGCGATAGCCCTTCATGTCGACCATCTGGCCGTAAAGGTGCACCGGCAGGATCGCCGTAGTCTTGCTGTCGCACGCGGCGGCAGCTTTGTCCAAGTCCATCAAGCCCGTGTCGAGCTCTACATCGGCAAGGCGCGGGATCGCACCGAGCCACGCGATCGCACCAGCCGACGCAAAGAAGGTGAACGGTGCTGTGACCACATGATCACCGGGCACCACACACGCCGCGCGCAGCGCGACGACCAACGCGTCCGTGCCGTTCGCGACTGCGACGCCAGCATGCTGCACGCCACAGAAGGCGGCGAAGCTCTTCTCGAAGGCTTCCACCTCGGGTCCGAGGATGTACTGGCCGCTGCGCAGCACGCGCAGCATGGCTTCCTCGAGCGCGGGACCGAGCTGAGCGCGTTCCGCGGCGAGATCTACAGGACCGATGGGACGGAGTACCGGGGTAGCTGTGGGGCTAGACATCGCCGCACATCGTAGCGCGGCGACGCCCGTCATTCAGCCGCCAAGCGAATCCGGCGGCTTGACGACATGGTCGTCCGGCGGCGCGGTGAGCACCTTCTTGAAGCACCAGAAGGTCAGTCCCCAGACGAACACCAGGGACAGGACCATGAACAGGAATCCGAAAGTAGTCATGGCTCAGCTCCTAGCCTGTTGGCGGGTCGGTTGTTGGGTCTGTTGGAGGTCTTCGTCGGGCAAGCGTTCGCCGTCCACATCCAGCCCCGCCGCGCGCCAACGGCGCACACCGATCGCAGTGCACACGACAAGGAACGCAATCACGACCCCGATCAAAAGGACCGAGTTGCGCGCCACTTCGTTCTTGCCCAAACCTTCAATCCAGCCCGGCAGGGTCTGGATCACAAAGCGCCCGATGGTGATGAGCAAGTAGAGCGGAGCCACATACTTGATCACGAACCAGAACAGGCGCGGGATGCGCATGGCGGATCCGTGGTGGGCTTCCTTCATACCGGCGTCCATGCCCCAGATCCAGCCGAAGGCCACGACCTGGACCAGCGCGAGGACGACGATCAAGAAGGTGCCAACCCAGTCGTCAATGGTGCCCAAGGCGACCATGCCGCCTGAGAACCACACGCACCAACCGGAGCCGATGGCCCCTAGAGCCACGACCATGCCGGCAGCTTGCTTGCGCGTCACGCCTAGCGACTCCTCCAAGAAGGCCATCGTCGGCTGGTACATCGAGATCGAGCTCGTGATCGCCGCTAGGAAGAGCATGAAGAACCACAGGAACCCGAACAGGTTGCCGAGCGGCATGTGCGCGAACACGATCGGCAGCGTCGAGAAGCCCAAGCCAAAGGTGCCGCCGCTGACGGCCTCGGCTGTGCCCGCAATGCCGAGGAACACCACGGCGGCGGTCAGCGTGATCATGCCGCCAAAGCCCACTTCGAAAAGTTCGTTCGTGGCAGAGGCTGTCAAGCCTGAGAGGACCAGGTCGTCCTTCTTCTTCATGTACGAGGCGTAGTTGATGATCACGCCGAAGCCGACCGACAGGCTGAAGAAGATCTGTCCGGCCGCCGCGATCCAGGTCTTTGGATTGGCGAGCGCGTTCCAGTCAGGGTTCCACATGTAGCCAAGCCCGGCGGAGACAGAGCGGTCGTCGCCGTGGGAATCGAGCGTCAGCACGCGCACCAGCACGAACAGCGCGCACACCGCCATGGCCGGCATGGCCCACTTGCAAAAGGTCTCGATGCCGCCTGACAATCCGCGGATCACGAGCCAGATGTTGATGGCGAAGACACAGAAGAAGACCCACACAATCGGCGCAAGCCCGCCTTCGAACAGCGAACCGTGACCCGCCGTGCCTGCAGTTGAGGCAAAGAAGCTCTTCGCAGCAGCCGTTTGGGCTTCATTGCTGGTGTCGGGGTCGATGCCCAGCGCCGGTGCGCTGCCCATCATCGCCTTGAGGTACTCGATCGCATAGCCGAGGCACCATGCTTCGATGAACACATAGTAGAAGCTGACTGCCAGAGGGATGAGCACCCCGATGATGCCGAGATAACGGAACACAGAGCCCTTGCCCACCGCTCCCATGATCGCAGGTGCTGAGTGGAAGCCCTTGCGACCGCCGTAGCGGCCCATGGTCCATTCGGCCCAACCAATCGGGATGCCGAGGAAGATGAGCGCCGCGAAGTAGGGGATCATGAACGCGCCACCGCCGTTGTCGGCCGCCTGCCCTGGGAAGCGCAGGAAGTTGCCTAGTCCGACCGCGGAGCCCGCGACGGCGAGGATCACGCCGAGGCGGCTGCCCCATTCTTGTTTTTGGCTCATGGGGAGGAAGCCTAGCCCTGCGTTCACCTATAGGGCAACGCTGGGCAGGCAAAAATACCTGACAAGGAGTAGATCGCGCGCCTAGCCTTCGGCTTCACGACGACGCGCGTCCTCGTCACTGATGCGCTCCATCGAGATGTTGAGGAAGCCATACGCGATCGACACCAGCGGGCAAGCCCAGTTGAGGATGGCCCACGGCGCATAGGCCATGGTCGAGACACCGAGCACCGTCGCCATCTGTACACCGCAAGTGTTCCAAGGCACCAACGGACTGGTCACCGTGCCCGAGTCTTCCAAGCACCGCGACAGGTTCTTGGGATGCAGGCGCGCCTTCAAGAAGGCCGATCGGAACATGCGCCCCGGCACCACGATGGCCATGTACTGGTCCGAGGTCAGCACATTCGTGCCGAAGCACGTGACGATGGTCGCAGCAACGAGCGAACCGGTGCCACGCACCAACGAGAGGATCGAGTTGGCGATGGTGCCGAGCATGCCGCTTCGTTCCATCACTCCGCCAAAGGACAGCGAGCAGAACACGATCGCGATCGTGGCCATCATGGCCTTCATGCCGCCCTTGCCGGACAGCAGGCCTTCCACGGCTTGCTGGGCTTCGCTGCTGCCGAAGGCGCGCTCGTATCCGCCCCACAGCACGCCGAAGTAGCTCTTTAGCTCGGCGACGAGGCCAGCTTCTCCTTGCGGTTGCAGCCACAAGCCGAGGAGCACGGCCGTGATGGTGCCGAAGAACAGAGCCGGAATCGCGGGCTTCTTGAGGATCACGAGCGCCAAGACCAACACCGGCGGCAGCAGCAACCACGGGGTGATGGTGAAGCTCTCGCGCAAGGCTTGCGTCACACCCACGACGCGCGACATGGACTCGGCATCTTGTGCATGTGCGTCGAGACCCAGCACCGCGTAGGCTCCCAAAGCCAACAGCAGTGCAGGGGTCACGGTCCAGACCATGTGACGGATGTGCTCCATCAAGGTAGAGCCCGCCATTGCCGGCGCGAGATTGGTGGTGTCCGAAAGAGGCGACATCTTGTCGCCAAAGTACGAGCCCGAGACGATGGCTCCCGCCACCATGCCCGGAGAGATTCCCATGGTGATGCCCACGCCCATGAGTGCTACGCCTACTGTGCCGGCTGTAGTCCATGAGCTGCCCGAGGCGAGCGATACCACGCAACACACCAAGCACGCGGTCACAAGGAAGACCGCTGGCGAAATCAAGTCCAAGCCCCACACGATCAGGGCCGGTACCACGCCAGCTTGGATCCACGCGCCGATCAACATGCCGACGATGGCCAAGATGACGATGGCTTGCATCGCCTGACCGATCGAGCGGAACATTGCTTTTTCGAGCTCTTCCCACGGCATTTTCAGGCCCCACACGGCGATCGCCGCAGCAATCGCCGTCGCGATCGCAAGAGGGACTTGATTGTCCGCAGAATCAAACATGCGGACGTTCAGCACCAACAGGCTCACCAAGGCGATCACAGGGATCAGTGACAGCCATAGAGAGGGGCGTAGCGAGGCTTGGTCGTTCATGTCGCTGGGTAGAGGTGCTGGATTAGGGGGCTTTGGGCGGTGGCTTGATGCTGTAGTCCGGCAAGGGCGGTGGGCCGGCGATGGAGGCTAGGAGATCGGCCTTGTCATAGGTCTTGGTGCGCGTCAACCAAGCTCCCAACTCCTGCGCCATGGCGCTGGCGCTGCTGTCAGGATCTTTTGACAAGGCAAGTAGCGGTGTGCCGGAGGCGTGGCTTGCCGCGGCGGCTGCGCGCTCCATGCCGTGCAGGGGCACAAGCGCAACGACCTTGTCGCTGTACACGAGTCGTTCCAGCGCCGCAGCCATCCCCTCGGGACGGCCTTGATCGTCATAGGCGAGCAATCGCACCGCGCGCCCGCGCGCACCGCCCAATGCGTTGAAGCGCGCAAGTTCGGCGTTCATGGCGCGCAGGCGCGTGCCGCCTTCGCCTTGCAAGTCCCCAAACGCACCGACCACGATGTCGTTCGTATCGCGTGGCGTGGTCGGCGCTTGAAGCGCAGCCCAGTCAGGGCCACGGCCACAGCTCCCCATGAGGCCTGTCAGCAGGCACATGGTGGCGATGACGCGCGGGAGGGGGGGGCAGATGTTGCGCAAGCCTTGCAGTGGTGGCGCTACGGGAAGCGCTCGCCACTGCGTAGCATGGTACGCCTCGCAGCCGCGCTGCGCGACCCGCACCATGTACGCACTCCTCCTCGCTACCCAACTACTCCTTCAGAATCCCACCACCACGCCGGCCGCAGAGCTGGATCAAGCGCGCCTTCAGGCGGTCTCCGCCGAGGTGCAAGCACAGGTGGAAGCACTGCGGGGCACCAAGTTCCCCAAGCCCGTCACTGTCAAGCTGGCCGGACAAGCGGAGTTCTTGGCGTACGCCAAGAAGCGCCAATTGGAGACCAGCAGTGCTGGCCGCATGGCGCGCGACCAAGCCGTGGCCGCCCTCTTGGGCCTGGTGCCCGGCGACATGAACTTGGAGCAGGTGCTCATGGGCATCCTCGAGAAGCAGGTCGGCGGCTTCTATGACCCGGCTTCCGACACCTTCTACTTGATGAGCGGCTTCTCGGGCGGTGTGGCCAAGGTCATCTTGGCGCATGAGCTGGCGCACGCGCTTGATGACCAGCTGTATGACCTCGATGCCTATGCCAAGCGCTGCAACGAAGAGACGGATGCCGAGCTTGCGTGGCGCTGTGTGGTGGAAGGCTCGGGTACCTCGACGATGAACCAATGGTTCTTGGCCAATCGCGCTCAGGTCGACCCGGCCGACCTAGCCAAGGCGCAGTCCTTGGGTGGACCTGAGCTTGCTGCTGCGCCCCCGTACATCTGGAAGCCGCTGGTCGGCAGCTACCTGCGCGGGGAAGGCTTCTTGGTGCGCCAAGGTGGTCTCAATCTGCTGATGGCCAAGCCCAAGCCCGCCGATCTAGACCTCGCGTTGCGCACGCCACCGCGCTCGACGGAACAAGTGCTGCATCCCGAGCGCTACTGGGATGAGGCGCGGCGTGATGAGCCGGTGCGCCTTGCGTTTGCTGATGCACCTGCAGGTTGGTCCGTGGGCGGTACCGATGTGTACGGCGAGATGATGTTGGCGTTGCTGACGACGCCGCCGAGCAAGCGCACGGGCTTGGATGTGTCGAATCCTACGAGCATTTTGGGCGTGGAGTACACCAACGCCGCGGCCACAGGTTGGGATGGTGACCGTGTGCTGTGGTTGTCGGCACCCGATAAGAGCGGTGAGGCTCTCGTGTTAGCCAGCCGCTGGGACAGCCCTAAGGATGCGGATGAGTTCGCGGAGGCGGCGCGTGCGCATCTGGTGGCTAAGGCCGATGCGGTGGGCATGGCCCCGAAGAGTTTGCTAGTCGAGCGTCGCGGCGAGAGCGATGTGCTGCTGGTCTCCTCGACGATGCTGATGACGAATGATCAGCTTCGCGCGCTGGCTCCTGAGTGGCGTGTGGTCGAGCGCTAGCCGAACGCACCGCGCGCTTTGGCTTGCGGCCCTGGCAAGCCACCGCACACGCGGCCTACGAAGAGGAACACGCCTTCAATGCGGGCGCCTACCTCAATGCGCGGCAACTCATCCTGCTCGCGCTGCCATTGGCTGACGAGGGCGCGCACGGGGCGCGCCGGGCAGTCGAGCTCGAGCACTTCATAGGCTTCGTGGGTCAGCGGATTCGTCTCGCGCAGGATGCGTGACACGCGCGCCGACAGCTCCATCGCGCCCACAGGCGAGTCGGCTCCTCCCAAAGGTTCGAGCCACGCGCCGCGTTCGTTGCCGAGTGCCTCGGTATGGGTGCAGTGCGCGTCGTCACCCACATACGAGAGGTCCAGCGCCAAAGCACATGCCTCTAGTGCCAAGACATGGCCCTTAGGCAAGCGCGCCGGCAACTTGCGCGCGTCCACCAAGCTCGCAGCGATGGGCCACGCGCCGCGCGGGTCGGTGCTGGGCTCTGCGCCCCATTCGGGCGCAACCCAGCCACCAATCGCTGTGTCAAATCGCGTGTCTGCCGTGCGCATGCGCCGCTCGACCGCCACGCGCAGGCGGTGCGGTGTGGCGCACAGCGGCAGCGTATGCCAATGGCCCTTGGCGTCGCGCTCCACCAAGACCTGCACA
>JBILXQ010000077.1:0-8891 GCA_044378375.1 Planctomycetota bacterium | reverse complement strand
CACGTTGAACACGGTTTCCACATTGTTGACGGTCGTGGGCTGGCCCCACAGACCGAACATGGCGGGGAACGGCGGCTTGGGGCGCGGGTGTCCGCGCTTGCCTTCCAAGCTCTCCATCAAACCGGTCTCTTCACCGCAGATGTAGGCACCACCACCGCGGTGCATGTACACCTCGCAGCTGAAGTCGCTGCCGAGGATGTTCTTGCCCACGAGGTTCTTGGCGCGTGCTTCTTCGATCGCAGCTTTCACGCGATCGTGCGGCAGGCGGTACTCGCCGCGCACATAGATGTAGGCCGCCTGGGCGCGAATCGCGTAGGCAGCGAGCAACACGCCTTCCACGAAGCCGTGCGGATCGCGCTGCATGATCACGCGGTCCTTGCACGTGCCGGGCTCGGATTCGTCGGCATTGACCGCGAGGTAACGCGGGCGCGGATCCTTCGCCGGATCAGGCATGAAGGTCCACTTCATGCCCGTCGAGAAGCCGGCACCGCCACGACCGCGGAGTCCGGATTTCTTGACCTCGTCGATGACGGTCGAGTAGGGGATGCCTTCCTTGAGCACCTTGCGCAAGGCCTCATAGGCACCGTTCTTCTCAGCCACCGCGAGTTGATGAGCGCCTTCGATGTTGGCGCGCGTTAGCAGATAGCGTTCTGTCTGACTCACTTGACGCTCCTCACGATCTGCTTGGCCTTCTCGGGGGTCAGATCTTCGTGGTACACGCCGTCGAGATCGAACATCGGTGCGTTGGCGCAGGCGCCCGCGCATTCCACCGTGGTCACGGTGAACTTGCCGTCGGGCGATGTGCCGTGCAGTGGCGCACCCGTGGCTTCGCACACTGCGGCGACGATGTCCTGTGCACCACGCAAGTCACAGCTGATGTTGTGACAAATGGACACGACATGCTGACCGCAGGGGCGCAAGCGGTACATCGGGTAGAACGAGGCCACGCCGAAGACCTCGACCGGTTCCATGCCGAGGTAGGCCGCCAAGTCTTCCAATGCTTCCGGCGACAGCCAGCCGCGCACATCTTGGAGACGGTGCAACGCGAGCATCATGATCGCGCGCTTTTCAGGATAGTTCTTCGCGAGTTGGTCAAACTCAGCGACGAGATTCGCTTCCAGTGCCATCAGCGGTCTACCTCGCCCATCACGAAGTCCAGCGAGCCGATGATCGAAACGGTGTCGGAGAACAGGCGATCCTTCATCAGCACGGGGATTGCCTGCACATTCATGAGACCGGGTGCGCGGATGTGGCAGCGCACCGGGTGGCTGGTGCCATCACTGGCGACAAAGAAGCCGAGCTCGCCCTTGCTGCTCTCGACCGCGTGGTAGACGTGGCCCTTGGGCAACGCCATGTCCGTCACGATCTTGAACTGGTGGATGAGCTCTTCCATCGATTGATGGACGGTCTCCTTCGGCGGCAGCACATAGCGGCGATCATCCGCCAGGAACTCACCACCCTTGGTCTTCTCCAACTTGGCGAGAGCCTGTTGGATGATGCGCACCGACTGGCGCATCTCTTCGATGCGCACGAGGTAGCGGTCGTAGCAATCGCCCACGGTGCCGACCGGAATCTCGAAGTCGTACTGCTCGTAGCCGCTGTACGGCATGGCCTTGCGCAGGTCGTAGGCCTCGCCCGAGCCGCGCAAGTTCGGGCCGGTCAGCGACCAAGCCTTGCACTGTTCCTTGGTGAGGATGCCGATGTTGCGGTTGCGGTCGAACCAGATGCGGTTGCCGGTCAACATCGTCTCGAATTCGTCGATGGCTTTGGGGAAGGCGTTGACCCACTCCTTGATGCCGGCGGCGACGTTGTCTTCGACATCCGCATACACCCCGCCGATGCGGACGTAGGTGTTGTTCATGCGGTGCCCGGTGTAGGCGTCAAGCAAACTGTACGCGCGTTCACGCTCCTTGAACGTGAAGAAGAACATCGTGATCGCGCCGAGGTCGATCGAGGTCGTGCCCAGATAGATGAGGTGCGCCATGATGCGCGACATCTCCATCAACAGCACGCGGATCTGCTGGCCGCGCTCGGGCACTTCGAGGCCCGCGAGCTTCTCGAGCGCCATGGCATACGCGCAGTTGTTCAGCAGCGGCTGCACATAGTCGAGGCGGTCGGTGTGCGGGAAGAACTTGCGCCAACCGAGCGATTCGCAGGTCTTTTCCTTGCCACGATGCAAGTACCCCACGACGGGCTCGACTTCGCGCATGGTCTCGCCATCGAGCACCACCTTGATGCGCAACACACCGTGCGTAGCCGGGTGCTGCGGGCCCATGTTGAGCTCCATCAACTCGCCGTGCAGCGGATCGTCGCGATCCACGGTACCCGGCGTGTACTCAAACAGTTGCGAGGTGCTCATTGGTCGGCAATCTCCGAGTGATCAGACACAGCGGCGCGCTCGCGGCGACGACGATCCCACTCGCGATAGAGGCGATCCGGCTCGATGCCGTGGTGGGGGAAGTCCTTGCGCAGCGGGAAGTGGTCGTAGTTCTCCGGCATCAGCAAGCGCTTGAGGTCGGCGTGGCCCACATAGACGATGCCGAACATGTCGAACGACTCGCGCTCGGCATATGCCGCACCGGGGTACAGGTCGACGATCGAGGCAACCTTCGGTTCGGTGCCGGGCAGCAGTGCGCTGACACGCACGCGATCCGCATGCGCCACCGACATGAACTGCCACAAGCCCTCGAAACGCGGCTCCTTGGGGAAGTGATCGATGGCCGTGACAAACGTGTTCGTCTCGAACTGCGCGCGATCACGCAAGCGCAGGACGCACTCGTGCACATCGCTCGCTGCAACGCGCACGCTGCACATGCCATCCTTGCCTGTCGACAACTCGTGGGCGAGACCTTCCAACGCGCTCGCAATGCGTTCGGCTGTGTGAGCCATGACGGTTAGCGATCCTTCCATTCGCCGGGCGCCAGCATCTCGCCGCTGCGCGTCGTGGGAATGCCGTGGTTGGGCGCACGCAAGAAGCGCTTCGTGCCTTGGTCGTATTCACCGACGGCGGTGCCTTGCAGCAGCAACTCGATCGGCTTCTCGCGCTCGATCTTCTTCTGCAGCTTCATGATCGCGTCGATCACGGCGTCAGGACGCGGCGGACAGCCGGGCACATACACATCCACCGGCAAGATCGAGTCGACGCCTTGCACGACGCTGTAGCTGTCGTACATGCCGCCCGAGCTCGAGCACACGCCCATGGCGATGACCCACTTGGGGTCGGGCATTTGATCGTAGATCGTGCGCGCGGCCTCGGCCATCTTCCAGGTCAAGGTGCCAGCGACGATCATCAAGTCGCATTGACGCGGGCTGAAGCGCGCGGCCTCCGCACCAAAGCGCGCGAGGTCGAACTTCGGGCCGATCATGGCCATCAGCTCGATGCCGCAGCACGACAAGCCCAACGGCATCGGCCACAGGCTGTTCTTGCGGCCCCAGTTGACGAGCTCATCGACGCGCGTGGCCAGGAAGCCAAAGTCGTCATGCCCATGCGCACCAGCAGGTTTCAGCGATCCCATTCGAGTCCTCCCTTGCGCCACACGTACGCCAATGCCAAGCCCAACACCGCCACGAAGGCCACGATTTCCGCCAGCACCAGCGGCGCCAGACCAGCGGCCTTCAAGTCGCCCGCCGACACGGCCCACAGAATCAAGAACACCGACTCAACATCGAAAAGGATGAAGAGCACAGCGATCAGATAGAAGTGGATCGACAGGCGGATGCGCGCAGAACCTTGCGCCTCCATCCCGCACTCATACGGGTCCGCCTTGCCGACATTGATGCGGCGGCGTCCCATGAGCTCGGAGACGAACAGGTTGACGAGAGCGAATCCGATCGCCAACGCCAGTAGGACGAGGATCGGTGCGTAGCCGGTCAGCATCGTGGGGATGGGGGGCCTCCGTCGCGGGCGCGCCGCGGCGGGTGGGGGGTGGGCTTCCGAGCGGGGCGGTGCGGTCGTGGCAACGCTTTGCGCGAAATTGGCGCGAAGAGTGTAACGGTGGAGCTAGGCGCGTCCAAGCAGCGTTGGGCGGTTCACCACTTCTCGCTGCTCAAGCCGACCTTGACGAAGCCGCCGCGCGTGCCTTTGGCGAGTTCCTCGAGTACGCCGTCGCTGAGGCCGCCGACCTGCACGCCGTGGATGGCGAGGCGGAGTTCGGCCGCATCCGTCGCCAGGAAGCGCGGGACCCACGCCGCCCCCTCGCTGGTCTCGCCATCACATAAGAGGATGAGTGTGTCGCATTCGATCTTTGCTGCTGGTTGTGTCCTAGGACTGCCCAATTCGAATCCCAGACCCTTCTCAATGCCGGATCGCAGCAGAGTCGCACCGCCTGGGCTGTGGATGCTGAGCCATAACTTAAGCTCCTCAAGTGACTTATGGTTGTTTGTTGCCAGTCCGGCCGTGTGCTCACGGAAGGACTCTGCAAAGTCATGGAAGACCACAACGTTGTAGCGAAGAGCCTCTGGCGAGGCTGCTAAGAAGGCGTACAGCTGCTTGGTTGCCTCGTCCCAGCGGCGGGCGCTGCCAGGGGCAAATTGGGCCCCCATGCTGCCCGAACGATCGAGCACAAAGACGATGCGATCCGAGTCCGGCTTGACGCCGAAAAAGGCGGCGCGCGTGCCTTCAGGTCGCTGCGTGGGGGCCGGCCGCAGACCGTCCGACACGGCTTGCCACCAGGCTTTCCACGGCGCGGGCTCCAGCCCGAGATCCTGCCCGCTGCGCGCTTCGAGGGCGCGCGTCAACTCGTGCCGTACCCGCAAAGCCTGCAACCCGCGCGCGCCGCGTTCCGTCCAAGCGTCGAGGGCGGCGAGCAAGAAGGGGATGCTGTCCTTGTCGTCCAGCGCATGGCTCCACGCGATGGCCCGCGATGCATTGCGCCAATCCGCCGCCAGCAGGTGCCCGCGAGCCAAGGCCGCCAAGCGCGCCGCTGCACGCGATCCAGTCGTGAGGCGCACCGCTTGGAAGTGCCGCTCGACCTGTGTCAAGCGTACTAGACGATCGTTGGTGACCGCCGCATCCAGCGGCAAGGCCTCCAACTGCTCGAGAAAGGTCGCGTGCACGAGGTCATCGTTCCACCCAGCGAGCGCCGCCAGCGACAGCACCGCCAGCTCCGCATCCGCATCGCGCGCCGACAAGGCCAACGCCAGTTTGGCCACCGGCGCCGGCCTGTCGCGGAACAAGCGCGCCACCGCCCGCCGCCGCTCAATCGGCACGCTCTGCACCGCCAGCACCTCGCTGGCCATCCACTTCGCCACCTCGCTCGTCAGCTTGGGCCGCAATGCTTCCAGGGCCGCATCCACAATCCTCTCCTCCGCGGTGGTGCGGCCCGGCGTGTCTTGGGCCGTGAGGTAGGCACCCACGAGGTCCAACAGCGGCAGCGCGGCACGCTTGACGAGCTTGGGATCGAGCTCGACCTCGAGCCGTGCATCGGCGATCCGTTCGAGGAGGGGGTCGATGCGCTTGTCCTCTAGGACGAAGCGCATGGTGCGGAGGCGGAGGACCTCGCTTTCGAGACGGGCTACGGCGGCGGCGTCGGGGGGCGAGGAAGCGGAGAGACAGAGGCAGAGGGCGAGGAGGGTGCGGAGCACGGGGGACAAGCTAACGCTCCCCATCGATACTGGTCCCGCTGATTGTGCAGGATTTTCACCGGCCTAACGGCCTTGGGGACAGCGCAGCACAGGTCGGAGGGCGGTTTGTTGGAGGAACCAGAATTTTTCAGAGGGCTGATGCGAAACGGCTATCGGAACGACGCGTTCGAGCCTCAAGGCGGCCCGAGTGTCACAAGTGCTGAGATCGCCGCTTGGGGCATTCCGATCGAGACTGGCTAGCCCGGGCAGTATCCCCAGGGCGAGGCCCATGTAGCTCCCATGTAGCTATTGACGCTTGTGGAAGGCTGAACGTCACTGCGAATCGGGAATTCACGCCTCGTCGGCCAAGAAGTCCTGCACAACGGTCGGGGCCAGTATCACGGGAGGGCCATCACCTCCCGCTTCACCACCACCCCCTCCTCCAACTCCGGCCCCAAATACTCCACCACCACCTCCAACCGCGTCGCTCCCGCTTGCGCCGCCAACTCCACCACCTCACTGCCCTCCGCCGGCACCGCCGAACTGCGATCAATCACCAGCACCTCTCGGGCCAATTCCTCATCCTTCGCCCCCAGTGCCCGCACGGTCACGGTCAACTCGCGGCCCACAAGCCCCGGCACGCGGTGTCCGGTTTGGTTGACCATGGCCACTCGCAGGCGGCCGTCGGGTTCGCGCGATGAGTGAATGGCCAAGGCGCGCGCCAGAAAGCTGGGGTCGCGCGGCGATTGGAGGGCGTGGCTGCGGGTCGCGCGCGCGGGGTAGGCGGGCTTGCCGGTCTCGGCGGCCACGGGGCGTTCGAGGGGTTGCATGTGGCAACCGACGCAGGAGAGGCCCTTGGCGCGTTGCTTGGTGTCGACGAAGTCCTTGGCAATGCCGATCACGGGGCCGACGGAGGTTGCGTGGCAGCTGATGCACAGGCGGTCGGCGCCCTCGGCGAGAAAGCTGGGATCTTGTTTGGTGGCGTGCGCGTCGGTGGCGCCGCCGCGCGGGCCGAGGATCACCCCGCCTGGGCCTTCGTGGCAGGTCGCGCAGGAAACGCCGTGGTGCAGGTCGGTGCTGCGCGCTGCGGGCTTTTGCGGCGGCACGCCATCGGGGCTGGCGGTATGGAGCGGCTGGGGGATGTGGCAGCCGTGACAAGCCTCGGGCCGCTTCATGTCGCTGAGCGCTTCTTGGTAGCGCGGGTCGGTCCACGCCAAGGCGTGCGTGGTCGAGGCCCATTCGCGCGTGATTTCGGCGTGGCAAGCAGCGCAGGCGACCGACTCCCAGCCCTCAAGCAGCGCGGGTCTGCCGCTGTCTACAGGTTGAGGAGTCGTGAGAGTCTCGAACGGGCCTTCGGTGCAGACCCACGCGGTGCCCAGCGCCAACGCGCCGCACACCAAGAAGCTACTTGTCAAAGACATTGGTTTCGGAGGGCGAAATGCGCTCGTCCACCGTGTCGACGCGCAAGTCGAGCTTGGCGAAGTCGAGCGGGGCTTCGGCCTCGTCCTTGGCCCGCTCGGCGCGGGGCTTGGGCTCGGCTTGTGAGGGCTTGGTCTCGGGTTTGCGATCGGGCTTCGGTTCCATGCGTACCTCGGATGATAGCTCGTGATCAGGTGGTGCGTGTCGGTGTTTGCGGCACCAGAGCTCCGCCGCGGGCCAGTTCGCGCGCGAAGCCTACGAGAGCGGTGCGTGCACTTTCGTCGTGAGCTGGCACGCGCGCAAGCAGTGCGGACAGCGACCCCGCGCGTTGGAGCGCGCGCAAAGCCTGGGCCCCATCCGTGCGCGTCTCAAGGAACTCGGCTGTTTCGCCGCACCACCACAGCACGCGTGGCTCGCGTGTCACGGGTGCAATGGCTTGCAATGCGGCCTCCATCGCGCCTTCTACATAGCGCCCTGTCAAGAAATCTGGACGCAAGGCTCTCGCCTCAGGCCGCGCCATGCCGCGCACTACATCCGAGTACGGATGCGAGAGCTGCACCGCGTGCAACTCATGGCCTGCACGCCAAGTGAGTTCCGTGCGCGCGGCGCTGCGCCGTTCGACACGCTCGCGTGCGCGCTCGACGAATTGCTGCGGCGACAGGCCGGCGGCCAGATGCAGGAAGTAGTGGCTCTTCTGCATGAAGAAGAAGATGTTGTCGCCGGCGAAGATCGGCAGGTTGGCACGCAAGCCAGCCATCATCTCCTCGAACATCTCTGCGGCTTCCTTCTGGCTCATGCCCGACGAAGCTTCATAGTCGTGGTACAGCTCGATGTCCTTGCTGGGATCATCAATGATGGTGATGCCAAAGGACTGCGGCTCGTGATAGGTCTGCGCGACTTCGTCGATGTGGAAGGTTTGCAGCGACACCTCGCGCACCACATCCTTGTGATCCAGCAGGAACTGCAAGGTAGCGCGTGCTTCTTCACGCGTTTCGGTGGGGAAGCCGACCATCGCGTAGAAGGTCACACTGATGCCCGCGTCAGCACAGTTGCGAGCGACTTCCACCGTGGACTTGAGGCTCTGACCCTTCTGCATCAGCTTGAGCAAGCGCGGTGTGGCTGTCTCAAAGCCAAAGAGCAACTTGCGGCAACCGGCGGCATACAGCTTGCGCGCTCCTTCCAAGGTGTAGGCCTTGGGCTCCACACGCGCATCGCTCCACCACGTGATGCCCGCTTCGCGTGCCAAGAGCTCATCCGGCAGATCACGGATCATGCCCGGCGGCATGCAGTCCGTGATGAAGTTGAAGTGCATCGTGCGATGCTTGTCGCGCAGCGCCACCACATGGTCGGCGATGGTGGCTGCGCGCCGCGTGCGATAGCCAGGCCCGATCACGGTCGGCAAGGTGCAGAAGGTGCACTCTCCGTAGTAGCAGCCGCGATTGATGTCGTACGGCAACACCAGTCGCGGAGAGAAGTACAGCTGGAAGGGCAGCCCGTCGAAGTCGGGCGCAGGTGCTGCATCCAACCGCACGGGGTGGTGCGGCGGGTTCTCCACTGTCTCGACGCTGATTGCACCCGTGCTGGTGCGCGTGCGTTGGAACCAGGTCAACGAACCTACGCTGTTGAGCGAGGCGCCGTCGCGCAAGGCTGTGCACAGCAGATGCATCGGTGCTTCGCCTTCGTGGAAGACGATGCTGTCCAAGCACTGATCGATACCGGGTGCACGCATCAACTTGCGGCCGATGTAGGCCAGGAACCCACCGCCCGCGGTGACATGGCAATCAGGCAAGGCCTGCTTGATCAAGCGCCCCAGCGTCAGCGCAGGCACCAGCTGCGAGCCATAGATCACGGAGAGACCCACCACGCGAACCTGATCGGCCACTAGACGCGGCAGCAGTGTGGTGCGGAAG
>JBILXQ010000484.1:0-2572 GCA_044378375.1 Planctomycetota bacterium | reverse complement strand
CAAGAACACCCCGCTGCACGCAGCGACGGTGGTTGGCGACACCGTGGGCGACCCGTTCAAGGACACCAGCTCGGTGGCCATGAACCCGGTCATCAAGTTCACGACCCTCTTCGGCCTCTTGGCCGTGGAGCTGGCACTCTCGCTGGCAGGTCAGCCGATCCTCGGCTGGCTGTCGCTGGGCTGCTTCTTGGTCGGTAACTTCTTTGTGTACCGGTCGTTCTACAACATGCGCATCAAGAACTGAGCGCGTGTAGGTAGGTGAATGGGGCGCGGACTGGGCAGGTGATGCTCGGTCCGCGCTTCTTGTTTGGATACTGGCCCAGATGAGTGTGCACGGCTTAGTGCCTCCAAACTGGCTCCCATGACCTTCTCACGCGGGTGCCAGCGGAATTCCTGCAAATAATGCAGCCGCGCATCCACACCAGGCCTCCGGGTGGTTGTTGGGCCACGACTGCCTCACTGGGGCAATCTCGTCGTAATTCCTCTACCAACGCAGCCTAGGCCCGCACGAGCGGCCCATTCCGGCATCCGCAGCGCCGTCCGATTCAATACAGACGTACGTTCCACAGCGAGCGTGACCAAAGTCAGGTGCTTTTGACAAACACCAAACACAAGCGATCACAAACTGTGCACACTCGCCTACGCCAGTATCACTTGGCTGCCTGTCTCCTCGCCCTCCACCACTCCACCGCAATCGGCAGCACCGACAACACAATGATCCCCAAAATCACATACTGAAAGTTCTTCTTCACCACCGGCAAGTTCCCGAAGGCGTGCCCCAGCGCCACAAACAGCACCACCCACACCACCGCGCCCACAATGTTGTAGAGCGCGAAGCGTGCGTAGGTCATCTTGCCAATCCCCGCCACAAAGGGCGCGAAGGTCCGTACGATCGGTACGAAGCGCGCCAAGATGATGGTCTTGCCGCCGTGCTTCTCGTAGAAGCGGTGCGTGCGGTCTAGGTGCTCGCGCTTGAAGAACCGTGAGCCTTCGGTGAAGACCTTGGGGCCCACGCGCGCGCCGATGGCGTAGTTGACCGCATCACCCAACACGGCGGCGACGATCAGAAGCGCGGAAACGGTCCAAGGATCGATCGGTGAGCCCTCGGTGGCAGATAGCGCACCGACGGCGAACAGCAGCGAATCGCCGGGCAGGAACGGAGTCACCACGAGTCCGGTTTCGGCGAACACGATGCCAAAGAGCAAGGCGTACAGCCATGCGCCCATGTCAGCCGCCCACTGATTGAGGTGCTGGTCGAGATGCAAAAAGATGTCGATGATCGTTTGCAGGTCCATTGGGTTAGCCCTTGTCGGCAGAGTGGGGAGAGTGACTCAATTCGGTGGTTTGGATGCGTCCAACACGGCTTTGGTCGCGGTGCCGCCCAACAGGACTGCACCACCGATCCATGTCGCGGTGGAAAGCGTTTCGCCGTGCACAGCCCATGCAAACACGGGGTTCAAGACAGGCTCGACCAACAGCAGCAGCGAGGCATCCAAGGCTCCCACGCGCGCCAGTCCGCGCACGACGCACACGTAGGCCAGTCCGATCTGGAACACACCCAAGTACACCAAGACCCACGCATCCGCAGGGTGCACGCTGGTGGGGATGTCGGCCATGAATAAGCCCACGCTCGCAGCCAACACGTTGCCTGCCACGAGCGCGCCGATAGCCGCGTTGGAGGAGTCGGAGCCAGCTTGAGTCGCCAACTTGCGCAGCCCGATCACGGCCAACGCCCAGGCAACGCCGGATAGCACGGCCAACAGGTTGCCCTTGGCCGGATCTGGTGCTGTCGCCTGCGTCGCATGCTCGCCCAAGAAGACGACAAGTAAACCTGACACCATCACCAGCAAGAACACGAGATCGCGGCGCGTAGCTCGCTCCTTCAAGATGAGCGGCGCCACGAGCACAATCCAGATCGGTGCCGTGGACTGCAGAAAAATGGAGTTCGCCGAAGTGGTCAACTTGTTGGCCAAGGCGAACAGCACCAAAGCAGCGGCTTGCGCAGCTCCCACACCCCACTGCAAAGCAGTGGGCCAAGCGCGCGCCTCGCGCAAGAACAGCAACAGCGCCACCACCGCGATGGCCGAGCGTCCGCCGGCGACTTGCCAACCAGCGAGCCCGGTCCACTTGATGGCCGCTCCTCCCGTGGAGAACAGGGCAGCTGCAGCCAACAGCATCCAACGCGCGGAGTTCATGGACGCGCAGAGTGAAGCACGCGGTACGCTCTTTATGCCAGACCACAGTCATGGACACCCGCACGCCTGCACAAGCCAAAGCCGCATGGAGCGCGGCACGCAGTTCCGACGAGCTATGCGCGTTGGCAGCCGAGTTCCTGCAAGGGCGCCTGCCCTACTTTCCAGGCTGGGGTGCGAGCGCAACGGACACTGAGACGGATGCAGTACTGGGGCCGCTGGTCGCCGCAACGCGGCGTGGGTTCCTGCCGCTCGCCTCGCAAGAAGGTGGCCCGGAACGCTGCGCGTTCGTGCTTGGCTTCGCGCCGCCTGCACTCGCAACGGAACTACAGGCTGCAGCCACAAGCTGCGGCTTGCGCGCCTGGACCTACGCACGCCAT
>JBILXQ010000076.1:0-8901 GCA_044378375.1 Planctomycetota bacterium | reverse complement strand
CCAGCTCCAGATGCTCGCTCACCTGGTGGCAGCCCGTGGCCAACCAATGGTGGCACAGGTTGTCATGAAACGCGGGGTTGGGCTCCACGGCTCCCAAGTAAGTCCATGTGCGTGCGGCATAGCCAGTCTCCTCGCGCAACTCGCGTTGGGCGGCGTCCGCGTGTGCTTCACCGCGATCGACCATGCCGCCGGGGATCTCGGTCGTGACGGTGCTTGTGCCAAAGCGATACTGCTGCACCAAGATGAGTTGCTCATCCTCCGTCAGCGCGACCACATTGACCCAGTCAGGAGTCTCGAGCACCAGACGATCCATGGGTTGCTGGGTGCGTGGATTGACCAACTTGTCCCAGCGCGGACGGAACAAGAGCAGCGACGGCTCATGCCGGCTGGAGAGTTTGGTCCAAGGCAGCGGTCGTCCCGCGGAGGTAGGCGATTCGGACATGGCGTGTCCCTACAATCGTACGCCTTCTATGCAGGCGACACATCAGGAAGACCGTGGCCGGGCGTACGCGGCTCTGGCGTGCGTGCAGCTCTTCTTTGGGCTGTTTCCGGTCTTCGGCAAGCTCGCCTTCGAGGCCTTTGCCCCACAAGCCGTCGCCGCATGGCGCATCGCGGCAGGGGCGGTGGTGTTGGGAGGTGTCGCGTGGCTCCTGCATGGCCGCGCGCTACTGCCGCGACTGCGCTTGGTGCCTTTGCTGGCTCTGACAAGTTGTCTTGGCATCACCATCAACATGGTGATGTACCTGGAAGGCTTGCATCGCACGAGCGCGACCACGGCCACCTTGTTGATGGGCTTGATTCCGGTCTTCACCTTTGTGGTCGCGATCCTCGCGGGGCAAGAGGTGTTCCAATTGCGGCGCGCGAGCGGCGTGGTGGTGGCTTTGGTGGGCGCTACGGCCTTGCGTTGGGCCGAAGCCGAAGGTCAGTTCACGATTGACTGGATCGGGTTGCTGTTGTTGATGGGCAACGCCTTGTCGTACTCGATCTACTTTGTGCTGACACGGCCGCTGGCCAAGGCCCATCCGCCGCTGGTCGTGATCGCGTGGATGTTCCTCTTCGCGTTGCCTTTTGCGCCTTGGCTTGCAGCGCGTGTCGAGGTGCTGCCGCAGGCTAGCTCTGCACAGTGGTGGTCGCTGGGCTTTGTGTTGCTGTTCCCGACGGTGCTGGCGTATTTGTTCAACGTCTACGCTTTGTCGCGTGTGTCCGCTTCCAGCACGGCGGTAGGCATCTACGCTCAACCGTTCGTCGCTGCGTTGGCTGGTTGGTGGTTGCTGGGTGAGACACCTACGCAAGGCATGCTGGTGGCCGCAGTCGGTGTCTTCGTGGGGTTGGCTCTCGTGCTGCGACGCTAGCTGACGCCTGCTTCGAGGCTACACTGGGCGCATGGAAAGCCCGCGTGTTCCCGAACATCCGCAGCGCGTGTATGCCTTGACCACCCGCTGGTCTGATGAGGACCGTCAAGGTGTGTTGAACAACGCGGCCTACCTCACGCTATGCGAGGAAGCGCGGCATCGGCTGTGCAGCGAAGCCGGTGTGCTGACCAACAACGAGTTTCCCTTTGTGTTGGCTCAAGCGAATGTGCGCTGGTTGTCACCCGGAGTCGGTGGAGTTGAGGTCGTGGTGGAGCTCTCCACGTTGGAGATCGGCACGACCTCCTTCACTCAGAGCTATCGCATCAAGGACCGAAACAGTGGTGTGACCTGGGCCGAATGCGAGGCGCGTTTGGTGGCTTGGGATCCGGCGACGCGCCGCAAGGCTCCCTTGCCGGAGGCCTTGGTGCGCGCCTTGCGCGGGCTTAGCGCGCGCTGACCTCTAGCAGCCACGCGGCTTCGCCTTGGGGATCGACGGGGCGCACCCAGCGGTAGGCCGGGCGTGTGTTCCATTCGGCCTTCCAGCGGCGGTGCACTTCGGTATCAGGGAACTGCTCGTCGTTCCTGTAGGGATACCCGCTCATGCCGTGGAAGGGCAGGGGCTCCACGGTCTCGGCGAGTGTGGTGTTGGGGTCGCGGTCCTTGGCCCAACCATCCAAGTAGACCAACCAATCGCGGCGCCAGCCTTCCTTGACGGGCGGAAGCGCCTTGCCGTCGAAACGCAAGGTGAGCGCATCACCTGCACCCAAGATGGCGTAGCGATCATCGACGCTTGTCAACAATTCTTGACAAGCGCCATAGCGTGTATACAAGCCCGGATGCTGGTTCCAGCGGGGCCGCGGGGCCAACCGCTCGAACTCAAACATCTCGGGAGCGTTGTCAGGATCCGCTTGGCCCGCTTCCAACTCGCGGCGCAGCGGCATGCTGAAGCCACGCCGCCACAGGTGCGCCGTGCTTACGGGCAACTCATGCGTTTCAAGTGCTGCATCATCGTTGTCGCACGCCAGTCGGATCTCATCCCAGTACAAGCGCAGAGTCGACAGCACGCGCACGCGCGGATCTTCGCGGTTCAGAATCGAACTGATGTCGAAGATCATGGTCTTCGTCTTGCCGGCCGGGAAGCCCACCGGAGGTCCGGTCTCTTTCCAACCGCCGTTTCCATCGGGCACCAACAACATGGGAGGGAGGAACTGGATGCCTGGATGCCGCGCACTTGCCATGTTGGCCGAGGCGTCGCTCCAGAAGAACCAGCCCGTCATCACCAAGCGCAGGAGCTGCGCATCTTTGACCGCATCCTTGTCGAAGGACAGCTCCAGCCACCACGGTTGGGTCAAACCCGCAAACTGCGGCGGATGCAGCACGAACGGTTCCGCGTGCTTCCAGTCTTGTTGACCCAGCGAGGCACTCCAGTCCTTGCCATCCGAACCTAGTGCCTTGGGATGCACCGACTTGGTGATGGTGTGCGTGTGTGGCTTGGGGAACGGCGGAAAGCAGAACAGCTCGTTGGGGAAGATCTCCGAACCCACGGGGTGGTCGACCGCGATGAGCTTGGCATGATCCAGGTAAGTGACTTCGCGCAGCTCTTCCGTGAACTGCAAGACCAACTCGCCCTTGGAGTCAGGACGCAGCTGCTCGCCCTTCACCAGCACATACTCATCATGGTCCGGCGGCACATACATGCCGGGTGCGATCGGCAAGCCCAACGGGGTGATGCCGAGCACATCACTGATGAACTCATAGCGCTCGCCATTCCACGTATAGAGGAAGGGGCACGAACCAATCTGTCCAGACGGCTGGACAAGGCTGTTCAGCGCCGCATCGAAGTCATCAACGCCGGAGCGCGGTTCCAAGGGCAGGTCCAGCTGCGTGGAGACCACACCGTTCGGCCAGGTGAAGCGCAACACATCCAAGCGTTCGGCCATGCCGAGCGTGGCGAGTTGCGGCTCGCCACGCCAATAGATGCGGCGGTAGATGCCTTGGGCGCGGTACTCGAGCACTGCACCCACGGCGCGTCGGTTGTCGCGTGCACCGCGGTAAGACAAGCGCACTGCTTTGCCGCGTGGCCCGTTGTTCTTCCACCACACCAGCGTGCCGTTCTCGATCGTAGCGAGGTCCGTGCCGCTGTCGCCATCGAGGTCGGCGGCCGACCAAGAGCCGCCGAGCACCATGTCCGGCGGCAGAGTCCACGCGCGTTCGATGGCAGTGCCTACATCCAAGATGCCAGCCAGACGGCCATCGTCGCCGCGCCACAGCACGTCCACAGCACCCGAGGCATCCCAATCGTGTGTTTGTGCCGCTAGGCCCACCGGCAGCTTGGTGGCACGCCGTGCACCTTGGCGCGGGACAAAGCCCTGCGCATCGTTGCTCAGCAAGAGATCGGGCTGCGCATCACCATCGTAGTCCGCTACCAACGGAGCCGTGTTGGCACCTGACCAGGCTCCATATGCGGCCTCCACGCGTTGAAAGCGTCCGGCGCGCAGAGAGTCCGCCAGCCACACACCTTGCGCGCCACCCAAGAGGATGTCGACGTCGTTGTCGCCATCGAAGTCCTCTGTGATGCACCACTCATACGCGCCTTGTTGCGGGAGCCCGGACTCTGCGCTGGCGTCGCTGTACTTGCCGCCCTTGCTTGGTTCGGCTGCTCCATCGTTGCGCCACACGCGCGCACCGAAGGCACCGCACAGCAAGAGGTCCAGATCACCTTCATGGTCGTAATCAACGGCCACAATCCTGCGCAGACCATCGGGCAGTGCAGGGAACTCCAGCGGGGACAGAGACCAGCCGCGGACATCGTCCTGCACATACAGCTGCAACGTGGTGCCAGCCTGCATCAAGGCATCCAAGTCACCATCGTTGTCGACATCGAAGGTGCACACGCGCTCCACGGTGCCCTGTCCAGTCCATTTGACAAGGACGCTGCCTTCAAAGGTGCCGTTGTTGAGGCCGTAGGCCGCCACAAAGCCGCTGGGGGTGACGGCGTACATATCGATCCAATTGTCGCCATCCACATCGATGGCGCGCAGTTCCTTGGCCTGTGCAAAATCCGGCAAAGGCGTGCTGCGGCGCTCAAAGCGCACCGGCCCTTGCAACGCTTGGGGGCGGGTGCCGCCCGGCACCGGCGGTGCAGGGCGCGCCAGAGTCCCGAGCATCATGCCCAATGGTTGCGGCAACTTGACACCTAGGGTCTCAAGCTCAGACCAACGCTCATTCAGCGGCTTGGCCAGATCCTCACGCCCATCGATCGTCAGGAGCCTCGCCAAACGATAGACGGCCGAGCAGTACCACAGCTGGCCGTTCTCGATACCTACGCCGACAACGGCGCGGTACTGCGCCTCTGCTGTGGCGACGTCGCCAAGCTCATCGCACACTTCGCCCAGCGCGAGACGGTTCGGCAAGTCCTGTGGCACGGTCTTGAGCACACGCTCGAAGTTCGCGCGCGCGGCTGCGAACTGGCCTTGCTCCTTGAGGAATTGACCCTCCAAGTACAGCACCTGCGGCGCATCAGGGGCGAGCGCGCGCGCTGCCGTCAGGCGTGTTTCAAAGGCATCGTAGTTGCCATCGGCATACTCGAGCACAGCAGCGCGTACCCAGTCCTCCAACGGCACCTGCTTTTCGGCCAACAAGGGCTCGAGTGCCGCGCGCGCTTGCTTGTACTGGTCTTGGGCCATGAAGGCGGCCGCACGTTCACGCGCCAAGGTCTTGGCGTCGGCATCCATGGGGCGGCTGCATGCGCCCACTACCGAAAGCGCCAAGGCGGTGACGAAAGCGAGGGCACGCGGGGTCTTCAGCTGCTCGTACATGGGGGGATCCTCGCTAGGGAGGCTCGCGCCTCCACGCTTCGATTGCAAGTGCCTGTGGGCAGCGCCCTAGGCGGATGCCATAGTGGAGGCGATGAAGGCTCCCTCTTACAGTCGCGCCATCGTCGTGGGTGCTAGCTCCGGTATCGGGGCAGCACTCGTCGAGGCGTTGGTGGCGCGTGGTGTGCGTGTAGCGGCTTTGGCGCGGCGTGACGGTGAGTTGCAACAACTGGCTGCGCGCTTGCAGCCTCTGTGTGCCCAAAGCGGCGCGCGCTTGGTGGTGCGAGTGCACGATGTGGCGCACACCGCGGAGGTGCCGGCCTTGTTCGAGGAATTGCACACGCAACTCGGTGGAGTTGATCTGGTCATCTACGCTGCCGCGTTGATGCCGAAGACGGCGCCAGATGAGTACAACACGGAACAGGACCTAGCCCAACTGGCGGTCAATGTGGGCGGGTGCATCGCTTGGGGCAACGCCGCGGCGCGCTTGTACTCGACCCAGCGGCATGGAGTGCTCGTGGGCATCTCCTCGATCGCCGGTGAGCGTGGTCGCAAAGGCAATCCCGTCTATGGCGCCACCAAAGCCGCCATGAATCACTACCTCGAGGCGTTGCGCAATCGTCTCGCGGAGCGCGGCGCGCATGTGGTCACGATCAAGCCCGGCTTTGTGGCCACGGCCATGACGGCTGGCATGGGCAAGTTGTTGTGGTTGATCAGCGCGCCTGAGGCTGCACGCCAGATCTTGCGCGCTGTGGATGCGCGTGCGAACGAACGCTTCGTGCCCTGTCGGTGGTGGATGGTGGCCTTCGTCATTCGTTCGATCCCTTCCTTCGTGTTCAAGAAGTTGTCGATCTGAGTGGCGCACATGAAGCATGCAGCGCAGCGCTCGTTCGAATGGTGCGAAGGCTGGGGCATGGCCTTTGGCAACTATGCGCGCGTGCTGCGACCGCGCAGCATCGACGAGTTGCGCGCTTGCTTGCAGTGGGCGCAGTCCGAACAGGTACCGCTCGCCTTACGGGGTGGCGGATGTTCGTATGGCGATGCCAACACCACTGCCCGCGGTGCGGTGCTGGACCTTGCGCGTTGGAATGAGCGTTTGGACTTCGACCCATCTACCGGGATTGCCGATGTCGATCCGGGTGTGACGGTGCGTCAACTGTGGCAAGCGATCCTTCCGCACGGTCACTGGCCGCGCGTTGTGTCGGGCACGATGTACCCGACCATGGCCGGTGCTGCCGCCATGAACATTCACGGTAAGAATGCTTGGAAGGTCGGCCCGTTAGGCGACAGCATTCTGGAGTTCGACTTGCTGTCGATGCGCGGAGAGTTGGTGATGTGCTCGCGTGACTCGCATCCAGAGCTGTTCCATGCGGCAATTGGCGGTGCAGGGCTCTTGGGAGTGATGACGCGTGTGCGATTGAAGACCAAGCCTGTCTCGTCTGGTGAGTTGTGGGTGCGCGCCAAGCGCACGCAGAGTTTGGCCGAGACGATGCAGTGGATGGAGTCACGACTCAGCGCTGCGGACTACCTGGTGGCGTGGCTCGATTGCTTTGCCCAAGGCGAAGCCAGCGGGCGTGGCGTGATTCACGAAGCACGCCATCTGCAGGCGGGCGAAGATGCTGCTCCGGCACGCACTCTCAGCGTGGCGCACCAAGAGCTGCCCGCCCGCATCGCAGGTCTGTTTCCGAAGTCCGAGGTATGGCGCATCCTGCGGTGGATCAACCACGCACCAGGCATGCGTGCGTTGAACGCAACCAAGCATCTGTTGGGTGAGGTAGAAGAACGTCAAGGCTGGTACCGCCAGTCGCACGCGGCCTTTGCATTCCTGCTCGACTATGTGCCGAACTGGAAGTGGGCCTACGGGCGTCACGAGCGGCATGGTCTTGTGCAGCACCAGTTGTTCGTGCCGCATGCTAAAGCTCTGGAGGTCTTCCTTGCTGTGTTGGAGCGCGACCGTCGCGCGGGGCACGCGAGCTTCCTTGGTGTGCTCAAGCGTCACCGTGCCGATGCGTTCCGCTTGACGCATGGCGTCGACGGCTGGAGTTTGGCCTTGGACTACAAGGTCGAACCGCAGAGCCGCAACGCACTGCTAGCTCACTTGGATGGGAACACGCGTCTGGTGTTGGAGGCTGGTGGCCGCTTGTACTTGGCCAAAGATGCAGTCATCGGGATGCACGATGCACGCCGCATGTGGGGCGACGCAACACTGGCTGACTTCGGCGCGCTGAAGCGGAGTCAGGACCCACACGGCCTCTTGCAAAGCGATCAACACCGGCGTGTCTTTGGCCCGGCGTGGGAAGCATTGGCGTAAAGCCACGCGCGCCGTAGGCTGAGGGCGCTATGTGGTCCCTGTTTCTAGCGCTCGCACTGACCTTCGTAAGCCCACAAGAACCTGTGGAGACACTGCCCGCAGTGGAGTTGCGGCGCAACTGGCCTGAGCAAGGCTCGGTCGGGGTGGTGGAGACGCGCGGGCGTCTCGATGGGAGCTACACCTTGGCCTACCGTTTGGCGTGGGGGCCCACGACGGACGGTCGCGTGCGCCTGCGCTGCGAGTCACCGGCGCTCACACTCATTGACGGCATCTCAGCGGATAGCCCGCAGGTCAACATCGCCCGTCGCCAGCGTGAACCTCAGTTGCTGGTCTTATGTGATTTTGAGGTCGATGCGCAGGGCGCCTTCGTACAGGTGCTGGAACTGGATGCTGCTGTGCAACGCGCCTTGGAATCGTGTGTGCGCCGCAAGGTGATCAGTCTGGCGGAAGCTGATCGTCTGCGTGTGCAGCTGCTGGATCCGCGCAATCGCTTTGCCCTCGTCAAGCCCATGCGTGACTTGTGGGAGCAGTGGAGCGGTGCATGGCATGGTCGCACAGTGCGTGCCGGCGCCGGGGAGCGAGTCGAGCTGCAGCTGCCTATCGGCGCGGACAACACACCTTCGCCAGCTACACGTACGTGGACGCTGGTGTCGCACACTCCCGAGGAACTGTGCGTGCGCTTGACCACTCTGCAAGAAGGTGATGAGTTCACGCGCATTGTGCAGAACATCAGCAATGCACCGCTGCCGCCTGAGAAGCACCGCACGATCCTCTCGTGTCGTCGAGAGGTGACGACCGAAGCTGTGTTTGCTGATGGCTTGAGGTTGTTGCGCTACAACCACACCACGCAGGCACGCACGCAGTATGAAGGCGAGCAGGATCCGCGCCTCGAACAGGAATCGCGCAGTTTTGTCGTGGATTGGACTCCCTTGCCGATGGGCCCAGCACCCACCGAATCACAGCCGCACGAGAAGCAACCCAAGTGATGCGCACCGTACTCTCCACGCTGTGTTCGTTGCTTGCGTTACAGGTGTCGGCCGTGGCTCAGGATTGGTTGGTCGATCCCACGCCCTATGTAGCGAACGTCGTTTCCAGCGCGGATGAGGCGCGCATTGTGTTGCAGAACGGCTTGGTGCGCCGAGTCTTCACCACGCAGCCCACCGGCGCCACCATTGCGTTGGACCTGTTCGATCTGCCCGGCCAAACGCAACGCAGCTTGCTGCGCACGGTGAAGCCAGAGGCGCGTCTGGTCATTGATGGCGAGACGGTATGGGTCGGTGGTGTCCAAGGTCTGCCGTTGCACAACTACTTCGAGCCCGAGTGGATCCCGCGCTTGCAGCCGCTGGAGGGATCCTTGCGCTGGACGGCGAGCTCGGTGGAACCGCTGTCTGCGCGCTTTGCATGGAGTCCGCGCTTGGAGTGG
>JBILXQ010000075.1:0-8904 GCA_044378375.1 Planctomycetota bacterium | reverse complement strand
GGTAGACACCCAAGCGGATGGTGTATGTCGTGCCCGCAACCGCGGTGAACTCGAGCAGCGACTGCAAGCTACACGAATCGTCATTGCAGGCGAGCACGGTCCCCGCGCAGCCACCGGTATAGACCGCCACCTTGGTGTCGATGCCGGTCAGCGTGCAGGTCTCCAAGCGCATGCGACCATTGGCCGCGGCAGTCCATGTGAACCACACATCGTTAGTGATGTCGGAGAGCCCGAAGAAGTTGCAGGCCGCATCCGGCAGGCCGTCCGTCGTGGCGGTGGTTAGATCGAAGGCAAAGGTGCCCGTACCCGGCAAGGCCTGCGCTGTTGCACAGGTGTCCGAGCCTTGGGCAGAGGCGAAGGAGCCAAGGCAAGCGAGGGCGAAGAGGGAGAGTGTGCGATTCATGGTCGTGTGATCCGAGGGCTAGGCGGAGAGGGGATCCCACTCCGCGAGCTTGTAAGCCTACCCGAGAATCCGCGACTTCGCAGGCTGTCCGCTAGGATGGTCTCGTGTTTGCAACGCTAACCTGCGCAGCCCTGCTACTTTGCTTGACGCCGGGCGAGAAGCCCGATCTGTGGGCTGACACGGTAGTTCCTTTCGTAGAGCAGCACTGTTTGGCCTGCCATGATGCGGCCGAAGCTGCTGCCGAGGTGGTGCTCGAGGGCGACATCACGGTGCTCGATGGAGCCGCCGAGGACGGGCTGCGGACTTGGAAGCAAGCCTTGTTGCGCATCGAGGACGGCAGCATGCCGCCGCGCCAACGCTTGCGGCCTACAGAGGAGGAAGTGCGCGGGGTCGCGCACGCCTTGCGTACCTTGATCGCCGAGCGTGAACCGACCCCGGCGCGCGCCCCCGTGTTGCGGCGACTGACGCGCCGCGAGTGGCGTGCAAGTGTGGAGGCAATCTTTGGTGTGGAGGCACCGGAGGTCGAGCTCTTCCCTGAGGACGATGTGGCGGCCGGTTTCGACAGCAACGGCGCGGTGCTGACCACGACCGATGTGCATGTTGAGAAGCAGTTGCTGGCTGCCGAAGCGCTTGCGGCGCGTGTGGTGCAGGACTTGGATGCGCCTGTGCCGCCACGCCGGCGTGTGCTTGGTGGTGAAGGGCCCAAAGCGGCAGCGCATGCAGCGCGCGCTGAGACGCGTGTCGTGTTCAGCAATGGAGCGTGGGGCTTCGAGCACGTGCTGCCACGCGCCGGTGAGTACCGCGTGCGTGTGCGTTGGCGCGGTGACCAAGCTGGCCCCGATGTGGTTCGTGCAGAGTTGCGCGTCGGCGGGCGATCGGTGCTGGCTACCAGCGTGGAAGGCGAGGAATGGCGCGAGCACGAATGGCGTGGCGCGCTTCCTGGTGGTCGTCAACGCATCGCTGCAGCCTTCCTCAACGACTACTTCCAAAAGGCCGAGCCTGCGAGTGAAGGACGCGCCGCAGTGCCGCAAGCGGACCGCAACTTGGTGGTGGCGTGGTTGGAGCTCGAAGGGCCGTTGGATCCTCAAGTGTTGGGAACTTGGCAGCGGCGGAATGTGTCCGACGAAGGCGTGCAAGACTTGGCTTCTGTGGTGCGACCCTTGTTGCGCGAAGTGTGGCGTCGACCTCCCACGGCGCATGAAGTCGAGCGTCTATGCGCTTTGGCGAATCCCCAAGCCACGCGTGAAAGCAATGTGCGCCTGGTGCTCGTCGCAGCGCTTGCTTCGCCCCATTTCTTGTACAAGGTCGAGCAAGCGGCCGAACCGGGCGCGTCTAGAGAACTTGACGCCCACGAGCGCGCTGTGCGCTTGTCCTACTACTTGAAGGGGCAGCCTCCGGACGAGCGCTTGCGTGCTGCTGCTGACAGTGGCGCGTTGCTGGACAGGGCCGAACACATGCGGCAGGCGCAACGCTTGCTGGACAGCTCCGCAGCTCTCGCGGCGTTGGATGACTTTGCCGAGCAATGGTTGGGCTTGCGCAGTTTGCGCTACCACCGACCGGATCCGGCCAAGTACCCCGACTACGATGAAGCACTTGCGTCGGACTTGCGCGCCGAAACGCTGGCCTTGGTGCGTCAAGTCTATGAGAGCGGTGCCTCCGCTCGCTCCTTATTGGAGTCGCCACGCACATACCTGACTGCCCGTCTGGCCGCGCACTACGGTGTGGCTGTGCCTGCCGGGACAGAGGGCGCGTGGTTGCATGAGTGGAGCGATTCCGCGCGCTATGGCTTGTTAGGACACGCAGCCGTGTTGACGCTCACCAGCCGCCCTGGTCGCACATCGCCGGTGCTGCGCGGCAAGTGGGTACTCGAGACCTTGCTCGGTACACCACCACCTCCTCCTCCGCCTGGTGTGGGGGCCTTGGAAGAGTCGGCCACTGCGAGTGCGACCACATTGCGGGCCCAATTGGAGCAACATCGTGCCGATGCAGCCTGCAGTGCGTGTCACGAAGCACTCGACCCCTTGGGGTTCGGTCTCGAGCGCTATGATGCCGTAGGGCGCATGCGCGCCACCGATGAGGGTTTTCCTGTCGATGATTCGGGTCTGTTGCCCGATGGTCGCAGCTTTCGAGGTGCTGCCGAGCTGCGGGCTGTGTTGCTGTCGGACGACCGGCTGGAGCGCGCCCTATTCGAGAAGCTCTTTGTGTACGCCTTAGGTCGCTTGCCTGAAAGCGAGGATCAGAGCGAGATGGGCGCGTATTTGGCGGCCTTAGGACCCCGGCCGAGCTTGCGTGCGCTTATGCTGGGAATCACGCAGCTCCCCGGCTTCACGCGGCGAGTGGAGCGGGGCGCGCCTCCGGTGCCTGTCAAGTAAAGTGGACACACTCAAGCCAGCCATGAACCATCTTCCTCGCAGCACGGGATCTGACCGACGCACGGTGCTGCGCGCGGCGGGCTTGGCGTTGTCGTTGCCATGGCTTGAGTCAATCATGCCCAAGGTGTCCGCGGCTGAAGCGGCGCAAACGACTCACCGCCGACGCATCGTGTGGGTGTATGCACCGAATGGTGTCAACCCTGGGCAGTGGATGCCGACAGACGAGCAAGGAGGCTTGCAGCTTCCCGTAGCCACAGCGCCGTTCGCCCCCGTGCTGCCGTGGCTGACGTGTGTGGAGGGGCTAGTGCTCGACAAGGCGCGCGCCAATGGTGACGGACCAGGTGATCATGCGCGTGCCAATGCAGCCTTCTTGACGGCGCGGCAACCGCTGAAGAGTGATGGCGCACGCATTCGTGCCGGCATCTCGATCGACCAAGCGGTGGCTGCCCGCATGGGGCGTCAAACACGCTTGTCTTCCCTCGTTGTGGGCGCCGAGGGAGGTTCCGCTGCGGGTCAGTGCGATTCCGGCTATTCCTGCGCCTACTCGAATCACTTGTCGTGGGCCGGCGAGTCGACACCGCTACCCAAAGAGACGGATCCGCGCCGCTTGTTTGAGCGCTTGTTTGTCGATGGGGATCCTGAAGAGAGTGCTGCGCAGCGTGCCGAGCGCTTGGCGCGCCGCCGCAGTGTGTTGGACAGCGTGTTGGCCGATGCCAGAAGTTTGGAAGCACGCGTGTCGCGTGACGACCGCGACAAGCTCGATCAGTACTTTGTGGCTGTGCGCGAAGTCGAGCGGCGCTTGGAAGCTGCGCGCACAGGTGCGGCTGTGTTGCCGGACGGGGCGCACGCACCTGGTGCATGGGCCAATCGCACCGAGCAGTTGCAGTTGCTGTCGGATGTGCTGGTGCTGGCCCTGCGCGCGGATGTTACGCGCGTCGCGACCTTTGCTCTGGCCAACGAAGGCTCGAACCGTACATTCCCCGAGCTAGGCGTGCCCGAGGGTCACCACGAGTTGTCGCATCATGGTGGCGATGCCTCCAAGATGGAGAAGATCACGCGCATTGATCGCCACTACAGTGAGATCGTGGCGCGCTTGGCGCAAAGCCTGCTCGCCGTGCGTGAGGATGGCGCGTCACTCTTGGAGCGCACGACCATCGTGTATGGCTCCGGCATTCGCGATGGCAATCGTCACGATCATGATCGTGTGCCCTTGCTGCTGATTGGTGGTGCGCATCCGTATCCGCGCGGGCGTGTCGTTGCGTCTGATACGCCGCTCGCCAACTTGCACTTGGGCTTAGCAGAGGCCTATGGAGTGCCCATGGCGGCCTTTGGCGATTCAACGGGCGTTTTGCGCGCGTAGAGGCCCTACGAGCGCAAGGCTTCGATCGGTGCCACATGCAGTGCGCGCCACGAGCCCAGAAGGCCTGCACCGGCAGCCAGCACGGCGGCGCCAACGGCCATCAACGGCAGCGCCAACCATGGCAACTGCGGTGGAATGTCCAGTGTATTGGACAAGGTGAAATGCGCCACCAAGAACGCTGCGGTACCGCCGAGCGCACCTGCTACCAGCCCCTGTAGTGCGTGTTCGACCGCCACAAGCAGCATGACTTCGCGGCGAGTGGACCCTAGTGCCTTGAGCACACCAATCTCGCGTGCGCGTTTGGATGCTTGGGTGCCCACCACACCAGCAAGAATGGCGATGCCCACGAGGACGACAAAAAGGCCTAATACGCGCACTCCGATGGCCAAGCGTCCCAGCAACGCGAGCGCCTTCTCCAACAGCGGACGCACGCGGATGACGGTCACATTGGCGTAGTCGTCGGCAATGGCGGCTTCTACAGCTTCCTCGCGTTCGGCGGGCAAGCGTGCGGCGATCAAGACCTGGTGCGGGGCTTGTTCGAGCACCCCCGGCTCCACCTGCAGGAAGAAGTTGATGCCGAAGCTCTCCCAACGCACCGTGCGGATGGAGGACACCAGCAGCTCCACGCTGAGACCCTGTACATCCATCTGCAGCGTACTGCCGACCTGCACGTCGAGGTCCTTGGCGAAGCGCTCTTCGATGGAGACCTCGGCGCGTTGCGGATCGTTCCAAAGACTGCCTGCAATCACCTCGTTATCCGCAGGCAAATCGGGTCCAAAGGTCAGGCGTTGCTCACGTGTCAGCACCCACAACTCACGATCCACACCTGCGTCACCTTTGCGTTCCGCTGCAATGTCGGCCACGGCGCGTCCATCGATCTTGGTCAAGCGTGCCGTGACAATGGGAGCCGCGCGCACATGCTCGGCACCCAACTCCTGCAAGGTGGCCACCAAGTCCGCGCGTTGATCAGGTTGCACATCGACTAGGAACGCACTTGGTGCTTCGGGCGGTAGTGCGTTGACCAGATAGCTGGACATGCGGCCTTCGATCAGCCATGTGCCAGCAACGACCAAGACTCCGATGCCGAGCGCTACTACGGCTCCTGCCGTGCCTCGTCCGGGGCGCGCAAGAGCGGCCACACCATGCAGCAACAACGGCGGCAAGTTGGTGCGAGGGATGCGCGCCGCGATCGTGATCAGCAACCGCGCGCCCACCCACAGCACCATTGCCAGGCCAGCCAATGCCCCGGCGAAGGCCAGGGCGTTGCGCCATTCACCGCCTTCTACGCGGGCTACCAGCAGCAGACCTGCGAGCAACACACCCCACGCGCACCACTGCAACAAGCGCGGTGCCTGCAATGGCTCGGCTTCATGGCGCAAGGCGCGTACCGGCGGTACTTGCCACACGGCCACGAGCGGAGGCAAGGCAAACAACAACGCGACGGCTACACCTACGCAGGCTCCGTACAGCGGCGCGAGCCAATCGAAGCGTAAGGTGAAGGCCTCGGGCAACACTCCAGGCAGCAACGATGGCAAGGCGAACGGCAGCAGGGAGCCCGCGAATGCGCCCAGCAAACTGGCAAAGAGTGCCAGTCCGGCTACATGCACCAACTGCACCCACATGACTTCGCGCGGGCGCAGGCCAATGACGCGTTGGACCGCGATGGCTCCTGCACGCGCATCGAGATGCGCATGCACGAGTTGGGCCACACCGGCACCACCCAAGCACAGAGCCAAGAGCGCCACGAGCGCCAGCCAGTTCTCTACGCGCTCGATGGAGCGTCGTAACGCGGGCTGTGCATCGCGCGCCGTCTCTACGCGCAGATAGGCCGCGTCGGGTAGCTCGGCACGCAAGCGCCGAGCCAGTGCTTCGATGGTTGCAGACGCAGGATTGCCCTCGAAGGCCCACAAGCGACGTTCAACGACGCGTCGGCCAAAGCCCTCGAGTTGCGCGGCGTCCAGACCCGCGAGGCTCAGCATCACACGCGGACCGATGGTGAACGAGAAGTCGAGTCGTCCGGGCTCTTCCACTACGACGGCAGCAATGGTGTAGCGTGCGGCACCGATGCTCAGCTCGTCGCCCAGTCGAGCGTGCAGTCCTTCCAGCACCTCGGGGGCAACGGCGCACTCCCGCGGAGTGAGTGTGCTCACATCGCGCGGTGGATCCAGCACGACGCGACCGTGGAAGGGGAAGCCCGGGCCTACAGCCTTGAGGTCCACCAAGCGTGAGCGCCCACCAGCGGAGGCCATGGTGGCCAAGCTCTTGGTGCTCGTCGTGCGCGCCGAGGCTGTCGCGGCGACCAAGAGTTCTGCCTCACCAGGCACACCACGCCGGGACTCGATCGCCAAGTCTGCGCCCAGCAACTCGCGCGACTGTTCGCGCAAGCCATTCTCGATGGCGGCTGAAAGTGCGCGCACACCGGACACAGCAGCTGTGCCGAGGGCCAAGCACAGCACTAAGAAGATCAGGCGCGCGCTGCTTCCGCGTGACTCGCGCCAAGCGGCCTTGACAAGTGTGCCGGCCATCTCAGGTTGTCAGAGAATGGATGTTTGCGCCGTTGATTTCCACGCGTTCCATGCGGCCAGCGCGCAGGTACATGCGCACCCGCGCGCGCGCGGCCACATCCTTGTCATGCGTCACGAGCACCAAGGTCGTGCCTTCGCGTGCGCGCAGCTCGTCAAGCAAATGCAACACACTCGCGCCCGTAGCTGCATCCAAGTTGCCTGTAGGCTCGTCGGCGTACAGGATGGCAGGTGAAGGCCCGAACGCGCGTGCGAGTGCCACGCGTTGCTGCTCTCCTCCCGACAACTGCGAAGGGTAGTGGCTCATGCGCTCGCGCAAGCCCACAGCTGTCAACAAGTCTTGGGCGCGTTGCAGCGCGTTGGGGCGTCGGGCGAGCTCCAGCGGCAGCAGCACATTCTCCAAGGCCGTCAAGTTCGCCAGCAGTTGGAACGACTGGAACACAAAGCCGATCTTCGCGCGACGCAGCAAGGCCAAGGCATCTTCGCTGAGTGTGTCGATGCGCTGCCCATCGATCTCCACGCTTCCCGAGGTTGGCCGGTCCAAGCCCGCCAATAAGGCCAGCAGCGTGGACTTGCCGCTGCCCGAGGGCCCGACGATGGCCACCGAGTCACCCGCCGCGATCTCGAGCGACACTCCATCGAGCACGGTCAGTGGCTCGCCACCCGAAGTGAGGCGCTTCACGAGGTCGTGTGCGGCAATGCGCGGAGCGTTTGGCTGCATGGGCGCAGGATTGTACGCAGGTGCGGCGTGTTCCGAGTCGCGCCGTGCGTTAGAGTCCTGCACATGACGCGCTCGGCTTGGGTTCTTGCAGCGGTGGCACTCGCAAGCATGCTGTGGTCATGCTCCAAGGAGCCCACGGACTCCGGCGCCGCGCGCACCTCCATGCCGGGTGATGGAGCTGCTCGCGCCGCGCGTTTGGATGGAGCTCTGGAGCGCGCGTCCACTCCGGATATCCCGGTGGATGCGCCCTTGGTGGCGGTCTTGGGGGACAGCATTGCCGCCGGCTTGCACCTGGACGCTTCGGCCGCGTTTCCTGCCGTGTTGCAGCGTCAACTAGCCTTGGCAGGGCAGCCGTTTCGACTGGTGAATGCTGGTGTTTCGGGCGACACCACCGCGGGCGGGTTGCGGCGTGTGGATTGGGTGCTCGCACAGAAGCCACAGGTCTTGATTGTCGAGTTGGGCGGCAATGACGGCTTGCGTGGCCAGCCGCTGTCCGAAATTCTTGACAATCTGCGCGGCATTGTGCGCAAGGCCAAAGCAGCGCAGGCACGCGTGGTGCTGTGTGGTGTGCGCCTGCCCACGAGCTATGGCCCTGAGTACACCTCAGCGTTTGAACAGCTCTACAGCACGCTGGCTAGCGAAGAGGGTCTCGTCTTGGCGCCCTACTTCATGGAAGGTGTCGGCGGCGTGCCCGAGATGAACTTGGAGGACGGCTTGCACCCGACGGTCGCGGGTCACGAGCGCATCGCGCGCAACTTGGCCCCGCATCTGGGTCGTGTCTTGGCTGATCTCTGAGTCAGACCACGGTCGTTGAGTGCCGGAAGGTCCACTCATAGCCGTGTGGATCACGCAGCTGGCCCAGCTCTGCGCCGTGCAGTGTGCGTTGCCAAGTATTCAGGTCACGCGAGCCCATGCGCAACGCGCGCTCGTACAGTTCCTTGGCGCGCGGACCTTCGACGAAGAGCATCAAGGGTCCGCTGCGAGTAGGGTCGGGCAAGCGCGAGCCATACTGCGGGAAGTCGTCAGCGAGGTAGAAGCTCCAGCCGCGCCCACGCAGTTCCGCATGCAGCACGCGCCCATCCTCAGGATGCTCGACCAGTGCAACGAGCTCCAGTTCTAGAGCTTGCTGGTACCAAGCGATGGCGGCGCGTGCGTGTGCAACCACCAAGTGAGGCACCAAGCGTTCAAGGTGTGCGTTAGTCATGGCGTTGGTGCGCCTCATCTTGCACCATGAGTGGCATGGAAGCTCGCAGCATCTGGCTCGTTGCTCTGGCCTGTGTAGCCTGTTCGGCCGTCGCTCCGGAACAGCCCAAGGGTTGGACTGTGCGTGCGGATCTGCAAGCCAAGCTCCCCAAGAGCATCGTGGTGTACGAGCGCGTCAGCAACGATCCACCGCTGCGCGCGTGGATGGTCGAAGCGCGGCCGGATGCAGCGTGGCGTCCGGAAGCGACGCAACCCAAGGCCGGCCTGCGCACGACGTCCAAACAAGCAACGGACTTGAAGGCGCTGGTTGCTGTGAACGCGGG
>JBILXQ010000483.1:0-2578 GCA_044378375.1 Planctomycetota bacterium | reverse complement strand
GAGCTTGAACCACAACTCGTAGACTTGATGCACCACGATGAAGAGCACTTCATCGTTCTTGACCTGCGCTTCATCACGGTCGACCCCGCCTTGCAACGAGAGCAAGTCGTCGACGCGGATGTACTCCCAATAGTTGGTGGGTCGCGGTTGCTTCGGTTGTTCGGCAGACATGAGCAGCGAGTGTAGTGAATCGCGCTGCTCTGCGGCAGCATATAGCGCATGCTGATCTACGCTCTGCTCCTGGCACTCGAAACAAAGATCGCAGTCGCTTCCTGTGCGAACGAACGCGCCTACCCCGCACTAGAGGCCTTTGTGGCGGCTGCAGCATGGAAGCCCGAGGCTGTGCTTCTGCTGGGCGATACACCCTACATTGACTCGACCGAACCGAGCCAACTTGCACAGCGTCATGAGACCTTCCGCACGCACCCAGCAATGGCCGCATTGCGTGCCCAAGCACGCATCTTTGCTGTGTGGGATGACCACGATTTCGGCCTAAACGACACGGATGGCACGCTGAAGGGTAAAGAGGCATCGCGCGCTGCGTTTGTCGCAGCACACCCCGAGCAGACTTGCGGCAACGGCACAGACGGCGTGTGGACATCCATGCGCCAAGGCGATGTGGAAGCGTGGCTCTTGGATGCGCGCTGGTTTGCCAACACGGCACTTGATGCGCAGGGTAAGCCAACCTTGCTCGGGGAGCCGCAGTGGACTTGGCTGGAGGCCGGCCTGCGCAACAGCACCGCCACCTTCAAGCTGATCTGCTCCGGCATGATCTTCAACGACGCGACGCGACCAGGGAAGAAGGACTACTGGGGTGCGTGGCCGCACGAACGCCAGCGCTTGTTCCGTATGCTCGGCCAGCATCGCATCTCAGGAGTTGTGCTGGTATCCGGCGACATTCATCGCTCGCGTGTCGTACGGCACGACACGCGCGACTTGGTGGGCTACGAAGTGACTGAACTCATCACCTCTCCCGCTGCACAGAACCCGATCGCCGCCGCGGATGCGCCGCACCAGGGCTTGGTGTTCGATCGCGCGATGAACGAAACATGGCTGGCTCTCGAAACCAAGACCAAGCAGGCTGCAGAAGCGAACCCGACGACACATCTGCTCGCGAGCTTCAAGGACAAGCAAGGACAGACCTACTTTGAGACGCGCCTGTGGGCGCATCACCTACAAGGCACACCTCGCATGCCGCATGGCTTCGTATACGAAGAGCTTTCGAACAAGGAGCAACGGCTGCCGTATGCGGTGCATGTACCGCGCACCTGGGCACCGGGTGGTCCTGCACTGTTGTTCCTGCATGGGCGCGGCGAGTGTGGCAGTGATGGGCAACTGCAGCTAGCTGTGGGATTGGCGCCGGCACTCCTGCGCGCACCGAGTGAATGGCCCTTCCTCGTCGTTTTCCCGCAAAAACCAGCCCATGACAAGGAGTGGGAACACTACGAGACAGAGGTGCTGACGATGTTGGACGCGGCAGTGCACAAGTATGGCGCCGACCCGCGTCGCATTGCCTTGACAGGCCTATCGCAAGGCGGGCATGGCACATGGGAGCTTGCACGCCGCAATTCACAGCTGTTCCGCGCGATTGTGCCGCTGTGCGGCTACCCAGCCACCTATGCAGCGGGTGAGATGGAGCGCAACCGCAGCGCCGCTACTGTGATTGCCCAAACACTGAAGGGCTTACCTGTCTGGGCGATCCATGGCACCGCGGACAGCGCCGTACCTGTCGCCTTGACCGACATGATCGTCGACGCTTTCCGCGCGCAAGGCGCAGAGGTGAGGGTGTCACGCTACGAAGGTGTGGGACACGATTGTTGGTCACGCGCGTACGCGGATCCGGCGGTCGCCGCCTTCCTGCGTGCGGCAACTGAGCCGCGTTAGCGACGCCGCACAGCCAGAGCGAGGCACAACCAACCAGCAATCAAAAGCAGCCCGCCGATGGGCGTAACCGCGCCCAGCCAGCGCGGTCCGCCGAGAGCCATGGCGTAGAGAGTGCCGCTGAAGATGCCGATGCCGAGGACGAAGCACCATCCGGCACCGCGCGCCAGGCGTGTCTCGGCCAAGAAGCCCAAGACAAGTAAACCTGACAAAGACCAGAACTGGTATCGCAACGCTGTATGCCACCAGTCCATGCCTTCGGAGGTCAGGCGATCTTCCAAGCCGTGGGCGCCAAAGGCACCGGTGATGACTGCGAGCGCACCGTACAGTGCGCCTGCGAGCAGACAACGACGCGGGTTCATGAGTTTGCTTCCTTGCTCGATTCAGGCAGCGCCAACCACCGGCGCACTGCGGGATGCTGAAGGACGACTTGCGAGTGTTGTAGGGCGCGAGCGCGCTCGCGCACAAGCTCCTCCATGCGGCGCGCTAACTTGCGATCGGATAGACCGTGTAGGCCAAGTGCGCCCCATTCGCGCTCAGGGATTAGGACCTCGACCAGCTGCGCCACCGCGGGTGGCAAAGTGCTCAACAGAGCAGCGACGCGATCATCTTCATGTTCGGCTTCGCCCCAAGACAGCAACGCGATGCTGGCGACTGCGGCGACGAAACCCAAGGCTAAGACCAACGCTGTTGGGCC
>JBILXQ010000481.1:0-2580 GCA_044378375.1 Planctomycetota bacterium | reverse complement strand
AGGTGGAATTGACGCGCTGCATGTCAACCACCATGGCAGCGAAAGCAGCACCAACAACGACTGGTTCGACCTGTCACGGCCGGCAGTGGCTTTGATTGCAACAGGCGGCGGGCAGGCCAGCACCTATCACCTGCCGCGCAAGGATGTGGTCGAGAAGGTGTTGCTGTCGCAAGCCACGAGTTGCGTCTCCGCGCCACCGGCTCTTGTCCTGCAAACCGAGGAAGGCAACCCCACCGGCACGAACACCAGCTTTGCTGGCTACTGCGTCGGCAACATCGTGCTGGCCACCGATGGCGTCGCTTCGTTCACCGTCTTTGGCGATGGCGCGGTGACGGTGGGGCCGAATGAGCTCGCTGCGGCGGGCTTGCCGCGCGTCTTCGCGTTGGATGACGTGTCCACTCCGCCTGACACCACTCCTCCGGCTGCGCCAAGCGCCTTGGTGACCACGGCAGGCAACGGGCGTGTGGATTTGGCCTGGGCGGCGAACACCGAAGCGGACCTGCGCGGCTATGAGGTCTATCGCTCGAACACGGCAGGTGTGCTCGGCAACAAGCTGAACGGCGCGACGCTGAACGCGAACTTGTATACCGACACCACGGCCACGAACGGCACAACTTGGTGGTACACGATCAAAGCTGTTGACACATCGGGCAACCTCTCCAATGGGTCCGTGCAAAGTTCCGCCAGCCCGACCGCGCCGCCGCGGCCTGCCGTGCAAGTGTGGATCAACGAGCTGCACTACGACAACAACGGGAACGATCGCAACGAGTTCGTCGAACTGGCTGGCCGCGCGGGCACCAACTTCGCTGGTTGGCGACTCGTGGGCTACAACGGATCGAACGGGCTGCAGTACTCCACTGTGCTGCTCTCAGGTGCGTTGACCAATCAATCCAACGGCTTTGGTGTGCGTTCGTTCCTGTTCCGCGGCTTGGAGAACGGTGCGCCGGACGGCGTTGCCGTAGTCGATGCGAGTGGCCAAGTCGTGCAGTTCCTCAGCTACGAAGGCAGCTTCACGGCACTTGATGGTCCGGCGCTTGGACTGACCTCGACGCCGATTCCAGTGGCTGAAACAGGCACAGGCCCGACCAACGGTTCGATCCGCCTGATCGGCAACGGCTGCAACTACAACAGCTTCACGTGGGCCGCGCCTAGCACCGCGAATCAGAACGCGATCAACGCGGGCCAGACCTTCGCGGTCGGCTGCCCCTAGCGCGCTCGCACAACAGCGAGTGCATCCACCAGACTCGCGCGCACCGGAAGCACGCGACCAATGCCGCCCACATCTAGGATGCGGGCCACATGCGCATTGGGTGTGCACACGGCCACCTGACAGCGCTTGGCGCCGGCCACCAGCACGCGCAGCCCGGCGCTGCTGACGAACTCCAGGTCTGCAAGGTCCAGCACAAAGCACTGCTCGCCGTTGTCGATGGCGGCCATCCACAGCTCTTGCAGGCGCGGGGCTGAAGCGATGTCAAGACTACCTGACAGCTGCCAGACCTGTACCCCGGCCTGAGGCTGCGTGCGCACCGCGAAGCCAGGTCGCCCGTGCACGTCGGCAAAGAAGCCGGTGCTCGTCTCTACATCAAAGCGCGGCGAGTCGAAGTACGCCTTGCAGCGCGCCACGCACGCGCTGGTGGAAGCCCACAACGCGGAGTCGGGCGCCACTTGTCCGAGCAGGGCCTCTACGCGCGCCAGTCGATCGACTGCTTCGGCCACTTGCGCGGGCGTGGCCGATGCAGCCACACGCATGTGCTGTTCCAGCAAGGCCGTCTCAGCCTCGATCTGACGCTGCAACTCGTGGGAGTCGTGCAAGGCAACCTCACTCAGAGCGGGAACGCGCCATCGCCGGGGGTCGCATGCCCCAAGCGCTCGGCCACCGCAATGAAGGAGTTGTACTGACGCCGCAAGTGACGCGGCACTTCGGCGTACACATCCTCCACCAAGGTCTTCAACGCCATCTTCGGCGCAGCCTCTTGGTGGTGGATCTCCGCATCAATCATGGCCGCGATCTCGGCCTCAGCCTTGGCGCGGTGCTTCTTGTCGATGAGCTTGGCCGCCAACAACTTCTTCTCGAAGGCATTGATCGGGTCGCGCTTCTGCCAAGCTGCGACCTCTTTCTCGTCGCGGTACTTGGTCGGATCGTCCGACGAGCTGTGGCCCATCATGCGATAGCTCTTCAGCACCAACAGCGAAGGCTGATGCTTCAAGGCCAACGCATGGCACTTGCGCGACGCCGCCACCACGGCGCTCACATCGTTGCCATCCACTTCAAAACCCGGCAATCCGTACGCAGCAGCCTTGTCGGCGTAGCTCTTCGCAGCCGTCTGGTTGCGGCTGCACACCGAAATGGCCCAGCCGTTGTCGATGATCACGAAGTAGCAAGGCACCTTCCACACACCGGCGAAGTTCAGCCCGGAATGAAAGCCGTTGCTCGAAGTCGAACCATCGCCGCCATAGATCGCGTGGACTTCGTCGACGCCACGCAGCTTGGCGGCATAGGCCGCACCGACACCATGCACGATCTGCGTGCCAATCACCGACGACCAGCTGGGGTAGTTCGTCCCCTTGTGCTGGAAGTGA
>JBILXQ010000482.1:0-2580 GCA_044378375.1 Planctomycetota bacterium | reverse complement strand
AACACCGGCACCGTCGTACAGCAGCCAGCCCACGAGAGCTAAAGCCGCCAGACAGACGAGGACAAGTGTATTGGACACGCGCATGCTGCAGCTCGGCCCTCTAACCTACGAGATGGGCTGCAGCTTGGCGAGTTGGATTCAGGCCGCGGCGTGACTCACAGGTCAAAGATGACTTCGTTCTTCTGGCCGGAGCGCACTTCGAGCACCTTGGGCGGCAGTTCCGAGTTGGACACGCCACCATCCGCCTCGTCGCCCATGCCGACCATGGTCACCGTGATCTTCCACTTGCCCGGAACCATGCCTGTGAGGCGCGTTTTCAAGGTCTGCGAGAACTGCTGGGCCGTGTCCGAGGTCTCTTCGTCCTTGTCGTCGAGACGCACACCACGCGCGAAGAACATGCCGCTCTTGCCATCGGTTCGACGCAGCTGGATCTCCAAGGAAGCCCCGGGCTGCACCATCAAGTCCCAGCCTGTCTTGGCCTCGTCCATGGCCAGCTCAAACGGATCGCTCTGCTTGGGGCGGGCTTCCTTGGCGCGCACCTCGACCAAAAGTCGGGTGCCGCTGGGCAGACCGCGCAGCTTGTAGCGGCCTTCCGAGTCGGTGGTGACGGTGGTGGCTTGCCCACCACCGAACTCCATCACTTCACCACCGCCCTCGCCGCCCGCATCCAGGGTGACCGCCACGGCCAGACCGCGTGACTCGGGTTGGCCCTCCGTCGGAGCCCTCAACGCGCGCACCTTGGCACCCGCGACAGGCAAGCCCTTTTCATCCACCACGACACCTTCGACGGAAGCACTGGACAAGGCAACATCGACCTTGGTCTCGCCAGCCAAGATCTCAATGTCCTGGGTGTGCGGCATGGCGCGGTTGGGCGCCGTCACGACCAACTTCGAGCTACCGGCCTCCACATTGGTCAAGGTGAACGCACCGGAAGCATCGGTCTTTACGCCCGAATCTCCACCGAAAACGCCGCCACCCATACCTGCGAACATCACCCCTTCTTCGTCAGCATCGACGCGCACCGTGGCACCGCTGACGGGCTTGCCGCCTTCGCGCACGATCCCTGTGACGGTCGAACGAGCGGCCACAGTCAAGGTCACTTCGTGGCGACCCTTGTCCTCGACTTGCACGATGGTCCACTGGGCATCTTCCTGGGGCTCCAAGTCGACCATGCCATCGCCCGTACTGCGGGCAGCACGCATACGTACACGACCGCCGCCACCAAAGAGGCCGTCTTCAGCGATTCGGAACTTCTGTGCGCCGGGCAGTAGGTTCTTGAACTCAACTTTGCCCTTGGCGTTCGTACGCGGAGAACCACCGCCCATCATCGCGGCCCAGTCCTCGCCTTCGCGGCCAAGCTCCACCGCTTGCTTGGCCACCGGTTGGCCGGTGGCATCCAGCACCGTCACCGCGACTGTGCCACCTTCGATGAGTTCGGCTGTCAGCGCCTGTTCACCCTCGGCAGGCGCGAGAAACTCGGCACCGGTCCACTCCGCGTAGTTCTTGGCCTTCACCACGGCGCGCAAGCGCTTGCCGGGTTCCATCGAGACCAACGCCACGCCATCGGTGCCGCTCTTAGCCGTGCGCGCATCGCCCGACGGCATCATGGGCAAGCTCTCTTCATCGTCCGCGCCCACAGCAAAGGCGAAGTTGCCCTCGCGTCCATTTTCCTTGACAGCCTCCAAGGTCACCTTGGCATTCGCCACAGGCTTCTTGGTGGTCGCATCCACCACCGTGATGCGCGCCATCGGTGCAGGTTCGAGCTCGACCATGCCCAAATCGACCGTAGCCCCATCAGCCAGCTCGATGCCGCCCTTCTCATAGGTGCGGTAGCCATCGGCCACAATCTTGACGCCCATCTTGGCGTCCTTGTTCATGCGCACGATGTTGGTGAAGCGGAAGCGTCCTTCGGGGAAGCTGCTCTGCGGCTTGCCCTTTTCGTCTGTCAAAGGAACTTTCCACTGCGCGCCAGCCTCGACGCGGAAAGCCACAATCGGCGCCTTGGTGCGCGCGTCCACCACTTGAGCCACGATGGCGGTTTCATCTTGGAACGGCACGCGCACACCGCGATCGCCTCCTTTGGCTTCCGTGCCACCGCGGCGCGCACCCATCATCTGCATCATGTCCTGCTTGTCGCCGCGCACGACGCGCAAGCGATAGGTGCTTTCGTTCGACAAGCCCGCCAAGCGAAAGGCCCCGTCTTGAGCCACTTTGGCGCGGCGTCCGCCCGACATGTCGGGCATGCCGAACGCACCACCGCCAGCTTTCATGGCGGCGACATGCAGGTCGTCTGTCCACTTGCCCTCCAGACCAGTCACGATGCCGGTGATGGCATAACCATCTGCCAGGCGCACTTCGAGATTGGCTACACGCTCATTGCCTTGGCTGGTCGAGCCTTCCGCTGTCGCGTCCGGATACTCGGCATGTGTAAAGCTGAGTTTCCACTCGCCCAGTGCCAGTTGATCGACTTGGAAGCGGCCAGTCGCATCGCTGGTCGCCACCACCGGTCCAGCGAAAGGATTGAAGTTCGCCATCATGTCGTTGCCGGCACGCTTGCGATGCACTTCGACTCCGGCGACA
>JBILXQ010000074.1:0-8948 GCA_044378375.1 Planctomycetota bacterium | reverse complement strand
CGAGCAAACGGAACGCGACTTGAAGCGGCTGTTCCCACAAGAGTGTTGGAACACGCTGCATGTGCAGATCATTCTGTTCGGACGCGAGCACTGCCCGGCCTTACGCCATGTCGCCACGCAGTGCCCGATCTGCAGCTGGGCGGGATCCAAACGCGCTTAGCGCGCGCTGCCGTCGGCACGCAACAGCGCCAGCAGCTCGGTGTAGCCGCGCACGGCCACCAACTTCTCACGCACCTCGGCGTGCTTCAGCGTCGAGCCAATGTCAGCCAAGATCTCGAGCTGCGTGGAAGGCAAGTCCTTGGGCGTCACAATCAGGAAGCAAATCTGCACCGGCTTCTGATCGGGTGCATCGAACTCGATGCCATCAGGTGCGATACCCAAGGCCACGACGGGCTGACGCAAGCCATCGAGGCGCGCATGCGGCACAGCGATGCCGCCGCCCATGGCGGTGGTACCCAGTTGCTCGCGAGCCCAGACGGCTTCCGTAACGCTGGATTCAGGCAACCCACTCGCGCGTGCGACAGCGACAGCCAGTTCGCGAATCGCTTCCTGACTGGACTTCGCTTGCAAACGCTGCACGAAGCTCTTGCTGGTCAGGTAGCGCGCAAAGCGGCGCGGCTCCGCGCGATTCAAGGCGCGGCGGATCAAGGGACCTGCGAGCATCGAGGTGGCTAGGGCCATCACCACCAGCGCCACGAACAGCTCTTCACTGATCAAGCCGAACTGCAACGCGGTCAGCGCAAGAATGATCTCCATCGAGCCGCGGGCATTCATGGCGAGACCTGTCGCCAGTGCCTCGCGGCGCGGCATGCCGGCCACCAACGCGCCGAAGCCGCAGCCCGCGATTTTCACAAAGCACGCCAGCAGCGTCACGATCAAGCACAGCTGGAAGTCAAAGTTGGCGATGAAGTCCACGCGCAAGCCCACGCCCGCGAAGAACAAGGGCACGAAGAACGAACTGACAAAGTCCGTGATCGTGGCGCGCGTGCGCTCGCGCAAGTGACTGGAGTCGCCCAACGCAACGCCCGCAAGGAACGCGCCAAAGACGGCGTGTACACCCGCTCGCTCGGCCACCACAGCTCCGATGAGCGCGATGCTGATAGAAAAGACCAACACACCCGCCGGCCAGCTCGTGTGCGCTTGCACAAAGGGCAGCGTGCGATGAATCGCCCAGCGCCCCGCAGTCAAGAAGAGAACCGAGGCGAACACCGTTAGCCCCACCACCACCCAAGGTGAACCAGTCGTGGGCCCGATCAGACTGAGCACAACGGCAAACAGGAGCCAGCCCACAATGTCATCGAGCACCGCGGCGGCAATGACCGTCATGCCGAAGTCGCTGCGATAGAGATACAAATCCATCAATGTCTTGGCGATGACCGGCAGCGCACTGATGGAAAGCGCAGTGGCGAAGAACATGGCGAACAAGCCCTGTCCCAAACGGCCGTCATAACCCACGACATGCGGCACAGTGCTGGCGATGACAAAGCCGATCGCAAACGGCGCCAGCAAACCGAAAGCTCCCACATAGCTCAGTGCGCGCCCCTGCCGCAGGACGCGCGAGAGATCGACCTCCATGCCTGCGACCAACAAGAACAGCGCCAACCCCAACTGACGCACGCCGTCCAAAGTGGTCGCGCTGGGACCTGTGCGCGGAAAGAGCATCTCCAGCCCCTCAGGCCAGAGGCGCCCAAACACCGCGGGGCCAAGCAGAATGCCTGCGAACAGCTCACCCACCACCGATGGTTGCCCGAGTCGGCGGGCGACCTCTCCTAGTGATCGTCCCACGATCAAAAGGATGGCCAGCGCCAAGAACAGGCGCGACGCAGCCGACAAGCCTTCCCCTTCACCCGATGGCAGGGCGAGCAGCAGGACAGCTGAGTCGTGCAACATGGGCGGTAAGGCTAGCCGCGACCCACTTGCGACAACAAGGTGTGGTTGTCGTTCTGAGGTCGACTTTCGAGTTCTTTCGTTCGTGCTGGAGTCGCGGACCTTGTGGGGCGAGAATGTGCGCGCCATGAGTCAGACAGACGACCGCTACGAAGCTTGGGAAGAGGAAGATCAAGGACCGACCGTTGAGGACGAGTCCTTGGCAAAGGCGTGGGAGTCGCTGGACACAGGCGATGCGGAGACGGCGCTGCTGCACCTGCACGGGGTGGATGCCGATTGGCCAGAGCGCTGGGTACCTGAAGCCATCGCGCGGACCATGGTGGGAGAGTTGCGTGAGGCACGCATCGCTTTGCAACGCGCGCGCCAGATCGAAGAGCTGCGCGAGGATCCGGACTTGCTGTGGGCCGAGGGACTGTTTGGCTTGGCTACTTGGAACTTGGCGGAGGCGCGCACCGCGCTCGAGCGTTTGACGGCACAAGAAGAGTCGCCCGCGGTGCTCGACAAGTTGGCGCTCTTGGATGACCTAGAAGGCCGCTACACCGAATCGGACGCACGCTTGGCCCGCGCGCGCGAGCTGGACGCACAGTTCCCGTTGCCTACGCGCATCGATCCTGAAGAGTTCTTGCTGGTGGTACGCGACGCGATCGAGAAGCTGCCCGAACAGTTCCAGATCCCGCTGGAGACCACGGATGTGCTCGTGGAGCCGGTGCCTGCGGATTGGATGATCGACCACACGGATCCTGCGGATACGCCGCCCGACATCTTGGGCCTCTTCGTGGGCACGAGCGAGATCGAAGGCACAGAGGCGATTGATGCAGCGCTCCCGCGCCGGATCTTCTTGTTCCAGCGCAATCTGGAACGCGATGCCAAGGACCGCGACCAGTTGGTCGAAGAGATCCGCAAGACGCTCTTCCATGAGATCGGGCACATGCTTGGTTTCGATGAAGAAGGCGTGGCGCAAATGGGCTTGGAGTAAGCCAAACGATGGAACGCAGCTTGTACTTGCGGCGTGCGGATGACTGCTTGGAGCGCGTAGCCAAGTGGCTGGAGCGCTTTGACCCGGATGAGGTGGACTTCGCCACCACTGACGGTGTGGTGACGCTCGAGTTCCCAGATCGCGTCCGCTATGTGCTCAATCGCCAAACAGCCGCGGATCAAATGTGGTTTGCTGCGGGAGCACGCGCGTGGCACTACCAGTGGAGCGACGCGACCCAGAGCTGGGTCGATGATCGCGATGGACACGACTTGTACGCCAAGGTGGCGGAAGTGGTCTCCGCCAAGCTTGGACGCACAGTCGCGTTCTGAAGTGTGCGCTTGTTAGGGCTTCTTCTTGCCGCCGAAGAGGTCCTCGAGCGCGCGTCCCGCTGCGCGCTCCAGCAGTTCGTCGAGGAACTTCTTGCCGATGCGCACCTTGGGCGATGACCAGGTGCCCGACAGCTCGATCGGCACGACGGTCTCGGGCGGAACCAAATCGCGTACCGATTCGAGCTCCTTGTTGAACTTCTTGCCGAGCGCCGCGAGCGGAATGCCGGCTGTCAATTTCATTTGACCGTCGACCAGATCGTAGGAGCCCGAGAAGTTGTGCTCCTTGCCGCCGATGCGCACAGGCAGGCGGTCATAGCGCGCAACGCCCTTCACGATTTGCACCTCGATCGTGGGCAGCGCGGACGTCTTGAGTCCGCCGTCACCGAACAAGGCGTCCAGTCCTGGCAGCAAGGCATACTGCACCTCGCCTAGCTCGAGACGCACCTTCGCATCCAAGTTGCGCAAGTTGGCGTCAAAGGGCATGGTCAAGGTGTCGACATGCAACGCCACGGGAGCAGCACCCTCGGCCTTCTTAATCTGTACGAGCGTGGGTACCAACTTGCCGACCACGCGCTGCGACACCAACGGTCCCAAGCCAACTTGAGCGACGACGCCATCCAAGCGATCGACCACCAACTTGGCGTCCTCAAAGCGGCAGTACGCCACCACGCTGTGCTGGTTGGAACGCAACTGTGCTTCAAATGCACCGGAGGCCAGGGACAGCCCCGCGCTTTGCACGCCTACATCCACGCGCGGGCCGAGGGCCTCGACCAGCAGACCGTCCTGCGCCGCCAACACATCCAACAACGCGGTGGGAAGACGCTGCAGCTCGACACGCAACGACAAGCGCGCGGTCTTCCAACCATCCGGTTGCGCCAGCACGGTCAAAGGATCCAGCAAGCCCACGCGTGCTTGCAGCACACCGGCAGGCTCATCCACCACTTCGCCGTTGAAGGCCACAGCAGCCAGTTGACCGGGCACCAGACCCGTTTCGAGTGTCAAGCCACGTAGACGCACGCTACGACCAGCGGCTTGCAACGCGGCATCGCTCCACTGCATGTCCGGGAGGCGCACGTTGAGGAACACCTTGGATTGTCCCAAAGCGGCCCACAGATCGAGACCCTCCTTGGGCAACACGAGCGAGACTTGCGTAGCGCGCAAGCTGAGTTCCGATCCCGTTGGAAGTTCGAGACTCTGACCGGGTGGCAAGTACGACGCCAAGCGCGTCTTCCAACGCGCGGCGTCAAGTTTCATGGACAAGTCCACGGCCTGCTCGGCGGTGACGATGCCATCCTTCAAGCCCACATCCAACGCGAGCGTCGTCAACGCAGAACGTAACGCGACCTTGCTCGTCACCGCCATCTGCGGCGTACCCAAGCCCGAGACGCGCGCCTCTGCGACCAGCTGCGCGTCCGCACCCACGGTGTCGGCCCACAGGCCTTCTTGCGCAGCGACGCGGTCGACCAACTTGCCCGGCAGCGACGGGCAACGCACCGCGAGCTCCATCGCCGGCACTCGACCACTCAGCAGCTCGAGCGGCTGCGCTACCTTCGCTTGCAGCGACAGCTCAAAGGGCTCCACGGCCTTCAACCCAAGCTGAAGTTGCGCGTCCCAAGCACTGTTCGGCTTGGCCTGAACACGAAGGTCCATGCTGCGCAACTCAGCATCGGTGACCCCAAGGCCCTCAAGCGTGCTGTCGCTGTAGGCGACACCACCCAAAGACACCTGTAGCTGCGCAGCCAACGGTGCCAGCAGTTGGTCTAGAGCCGTGGCGCCCAAGTCCGCCAGCGACGGCAGCGGAAAATGCAGGTCGCGCACCGTCAGATGCGTCTCCACGCCGCCAGCAGGGAAGCTCAAGGTCGTGCCGCTGGGCAGGTAGGCTGCCAGTTCGGTCTGCAACGCCGTCGCGGGCGAACGCACATGCACACGCACCGCCTCATCAGCTACGCCGCGCAAGGCACCATCCGCCAAGGCGAGCGAAACGGCCACGCTAGCGGCTTGGCCTTCGAGCCCCAGATGCAGCTTGCCCGACTTGGGCTCGGTCTGCGCGAGGAGCAACTGCTCCACCTTCAGCGTCGTCGTCAGCGTCGGCCCCACATGCGGAGCGACGCGACCTCGAGCACCGGCGAGCACCTCGATGAGCGGTGTGGCCACATCGCTGACGACTAGCGTCACGGCGATGGGCGCCTCTTGTCCGTCGAGCAGCCTCTTCCAGCTACGCACCTGCGTGTCCAAGGCAATGCGCCCGACGCTACCGGTTTCGAGGCCAGCTTCGAAGCGTGCGCGCAGCACACCATCCGCCTCCACACCCGCTTCGAAGCGCGGCAGCGTCAGTGCCACGGCCAAACTCTCGGCACGCAAGGCTTCGTCGCTCCAGCGCACGCCGGGCATTTGCAGACTGAGCTGCGCTTGCGCCGCGAGAGGATCCGCTAGTGGCACTTGCGCTTGGGTGACAGAGACCATGACCTCGCCATCCAAAGGCGCGACCTCCATCCCTTGCGGCACCAACGCGGCCAGCTCGGCCTGCAGCAACTCGCGGCCGGGTGTCCAGCGCAACACCAGCGAACCATCAGCGCCGCCCATGCGCAGCACACCATCGGCCAGGCGCGCCTGCGCAGCCAAGTTGACGCGTGGCGTGGTCAGCTGGACAGTAGCGTTGCCCTGCGTCAAGTTGGCTTGACGGACAGCGATCTCTAGGTCGCCCGTCGCTCCCACCATGCGTGTCAAGCGTCCTTGCTGACCAGCAAAGGCATCCGCAGCCGCCACGGGCAAGCCGCTGATGCGCACGGTTGCATCAGCCAAAGGCAGGGCCCCCGTCAGCACCTGCAGTGGTTCGCGGGCCGCCACGTCCACACTCACACGGCCGGTGCTTCCCGCCGCGAACTGTGTCTCCAGACGCGCCACCAAGCCCGTTGTGGGCTCCACACGCACACTCAGGCTAGGACCCACAAGCCCCAGAGTGAGCCCTTGCGCTAGCAAGGTCGGCTCAAGGTAGTTGACGCGCAACGGCAGCGCAGCATCCACCGCCAGATCCAAGCCCTCGTAGGTCGTGCTCGGCCACGGGATGCGTGCACGGGCGATCTCCACGGTCCACGGCCGCTCTGAGCTCTCGACTTGCAGCTGTGCACCCGACGGCAACAAAGGCCGCAAGTACTCGTCCATATACTTGCTCAAGTACCCGCGCGGAGTAGGTGTAGCCAAACGCAGGAACGGCGCTTGCGCTTCCTGAATCACACCATTCGCGAGCTTGGCATGCAGCTCGAACGCAGTCTTCGGCGAGGTCAGCACCACATGTACCGTGCCAGAAGCGAGCGTCGCGTCCTGGACCACCAGCGACAGATCCAGTCGCTCTCCCAGTTGCGCCGCCAAGTTGCCCTTCTGCAGTGCGATCGCATCCACAAAGCCAGCGGAGAAGTTCTTGACGCTCAAGGACACATCCGCCGAGCGGAAGGGCTGTGACTTCGACTGCAGGAGATCGTGCACGGTGGCGGTCAGCTGCAGCTCACCCGGTTGATCAGCACTGACCGTACCGGTGGCACGCACCGCCAGCGGCGCACCCGGCTTGGCCGTGGCCGTCAATTCCACTTGACGCAGCTCGAACGGCTGGCCGCTTTGGCGCGTCATGGCATCGGCCCACGACAAGCGTGGCGCCACGAGCACGAACTCCAAGTCCAAGCTGCGCAAGAAGGCCGCCACATCGAAAGGCTCGGCTGTGGTTTCGGCTGCGGGCTCGCTCACAACCGGCTCGGGCTGCGCCTTGGCCTGCAACGCACGATCCAAGTTCGTCGTGCCATCCGCGCCAGCCGAGAGGGCCGCCTCCAGCTCCACGCGCACTTGTCCGATCGCACCGCTCGCAGCCCCGGTCAAGTCGAGCAATGACGGCAACTCGATTGCCACCGTGGCCACACGCTCGCCCTCGGGCGTCGAAAGCGTCACACGCTCGATGCGCTGCCGAGACAACCAGCTCAACGACACCTCCGCGACCTCGACGCGACCTGCAAAGCGCGCGGCGTACTCCGTTTCGATGGTGCGCGCGACCGTGCCCCCTACCAGGCTGGGCAGCAGCGCCACCAGCACCAAGAGGAGCGCCGCGCAGGCAACACCCAGCCAGAGGAAGCGACGTAAGAACGAACGACGAGGGGCGGTTTGGCTCATGGGGAAGGCGGCGCAGAACGCCGCAGGTGGCATCGTCCACCCTTGGCGGCCGCATGCAAGGGGGCGGACATGCCATGGCCGAGGGTGGGCACCTACCCACAATCCCTAGTGGTGCCTTGACAAAGGCCACCCCACTGCTAGACTCAGCGCACCCCTCCCGGCGGGATCACCTCCCGCCTAGCAACCATGTCGCCCCTCCCCCGCCCCACCCGCATCTATCTCGTCGGTGCCCACGCGACCGGAAAAACCACCCTCGCCCGGTGGATCCGCGACCAGTACGGCATCCCGATGATCAGCGAGGTGGCGCGGGGCGTGTTGGCTGAGATGGAAGCGCGGCTCGACGCGCTGCGTTCGGACCTCGACCTGGTGGATCGCTACCAGGCCGAGGTCTTCGCGCGTCAAATCGAAGCCGAAGCCGCTCACGAAGGCCCGTTCGTCTCCGACCGCGCCTTCTGCAACTTGGCCTACGCCGCGCACCACGCGCGCATCTTGGGCACCATCGCCTCGGACCCGCGCTTGCGCGAGTACATGGACAGCGTGCGCGGTGGTGTTGTGTTCTTCCTGCGCCCGCACAAGGAGCTCGTCGTCGCTGACGGCGTGCGGGCGGGCCTGGAATGGGAAGACGTCGTGCGCATCGACGGCATGGTCAAGCTGCTGCTCGAGATGTTCTCGGTGCCGTACATCCCGGTCGAGTCCCTGTCGATGCAAGAGCGCGTGCGCCTTGTGGAAAGCGTGCTGCACTTGGCTGGCGTGCAGCCCCATGGAACCTTGGTCGCGCAACGCTTGCGCTCGACCCGCACGAATGGTCACCCCTCAGACACCGCTGTCCACGCGAATTGACAGCTGTCAATTCCAGCTGACATCCGGCGGCAGATCCGAGAGCCCAGACGCGTGATCTCCCAGCGAACGCAGCACGCGTCGCCAAATCACAATCGGCTCGCCGTCGAAGATCGCGCCAGCATCCGGAGCCACCGGCAACCAAGCGCCTTGCGAGAGTTCGCCTTCCAACTGGCCGGCACTCCAACCGGAGTGCCCCAGCACAATGCGCAGATCGCGCTCGGCCTCTTCTGGCGCCTCGACCATCCACTGCGCCACGGCCTCTAGTTCGCCGCCGATCCACACGCCTGCGGCCAGCTCCACCGACTCCGGCACGCGGTGCGGTGCGCGGTGGATCAACTGCAAGGTGTCGAGCCCCACCGGCCCACCGGCATAGACCGTAGCCTTCAGCGTCGACAACACCGGATGGTTCGGCATGAGCTTGTCGATCGTCAGCTGCGTGGGACGATTCATCACTAGCCCCATCGCGCCCTCATCGTTGTGCGCGGTCATGAGCACCACGGTGTGCATGAAGTTCTCGTCCAACATGTCGGGGGCCGCCGCCAGCAAGCCCCCCGTCGCCACGCGCATCTGATTCATTCACGCTCGACCCTACTGTCCCGCGGGCCCGCATCCAAGCCGTCACTTGGTGTGGCCCGGATCCAGCCGAGGCAAGCGCGCACAGGCTGTGGCGGGTACTTGGGGAAGCGCGCATCGCTGGCGTGCCGGGTGCACATCCAAAACACCGAGCCTTTGGCGGACTCAATGCGTTTGACCGCCTCGCA
>JBILXQ010000480.1:0-2591 GCA_044378375.1 Planctomycetota bacterium | reverse complement strand
CCCAAGCCGGCGCGCATTGGCGTGACTGGTCGCGAGGTGAATGTGCGTTACACGCAAGTGCCGCGCGTACCGGATTGGCAGTTGCGCAACTTGATGCGCTTTGAGGTCGAGGAGATCGGCGAGCAATCAGGCTCCGGTCTGGCCAGTGACTTCAACTTGCTGCCGCCCTTGCCGGAGATTGAGGGCGAGGATGTGGTCTTGTTGGCTATGGCGCGCGAGTCGCTGCTCGAAGAGCACATGGCTGGCCTGGCTGCCTGCGGCGGTGTGCTCGATGCGTTCACGCCCAATGCCGTGGCGCTCTACAACGCGTACGTGCGCTTCAACGTGGTTGAAGATGAAGTGGTGCTGATCGCCTGCATCGGCCACGACTCGACCGATGTGGTCATTGCGCGCGGTGTGGACTTGTTGTTCGCACGCAACTTGGCCGGTGGTTCCAAGGTGTTTGACGAGGCCATCGCCCAGAAGCTCTCCGTGTCCTTGCCCAAGGCGCGCGAGTTGAAGGAGCGTCACGCGACGCTCGATCTGCACGCGCGCCAGAGCGATCCGGATGCGGAGCGCGTGTCGCGTGCTACGGCGGGGGCCGCGGGGCAGTTGCTGTCGTTGCTGCAAAGCAGCGTGGTCTTCGCCAAGAGTCAAATTCGCTTGCCGGGCCTCAAGCTCGACAAGGTGCTGTTGTGCGGCGGCGGCGCGCGCATGGACGGCATCACGCGTTGGCTGTCGAGTGCGATGAGCGTGCGCGTCGAGCTGTTCGATCCCATGCCGATGCTGGACATGTCCAAGCTCGCGCCCGAAGAAGCTGCCTTGCTCAAGAGCCAAGCTCTCGAGTCGGTCGTGGCCTTGGGGCTCGCCGTGACTGCGTCGGCGAGCGATGCATGGTCAATCGAGATCGTCCCCGCGGCCTTTGCCAAGAAGCGCCAGTTTGCCACGCGCACGGTCTACATGGTCGCGTCAGGCGTGTTGGCAGTCGGGTTCCTTGGGGCCGCGACTCTCGGTATGAAGGGCCAGTTGGACGAGGTTGCAGCCAAGGCCAAGAACCTGGAGACCCAGTACAAAGGCGCCAGCAGCACGCACCGCCGCACCGAAGAGCTTTTGGCCGAGAACGAGCAGCTTGAGAAAGTGGCCACCGAGTTGTGGACGCTCAAGGGCGGCGGTGAGCAAGTTGCTCGCACGGTCGACTTGTTGCGCGCGCATTTGCCGAGTGAGTTTTGGATCACGCAGCTCACGAGTGACCTGCGCGCCGAGCCCGAGCTGGGTGTAGGTCGCGGCGCTGAGCGGCCCATCGTGTCCTTGGCGGGCAAGGCGCGTGAAGGCACGAACTCCCTCAATGTGCAGTACGAAGCCTTTGTGCAGAAGCTGCGTGCCGCCTTGCCGCCGGGTGCGGCCATGCGCGAGCGCCTGACTCCGAACGGAGCGCGTTTCACCATCGATGTGTGCTTGTACGCACAGCAAAAGGAGTCGCAATGAGCGCGCAAGATTGGTGGCAGGAGAACAAGCGCTTTGCCCTCGCCACGGCGGGCGGCGGCGTAGTGTTCCTGATCGGCGTGATGCTGGTGCAGACGTTCTACGGCGATGACCTAGCCAAGGCGCGTCGTTCCGTAGATTTGACGAACCGCAAGCTGGGCTCGGAGTCGATGTATGGCAAGGCCGCACGCGACGAGGCCGAGGCGCGCAACCAAGCGTTGCAACAGGCAGTCACTGCGCTGAAGGATGCGGTGCACTTTGTGCCGCGGCCGTTCTGGTCTTTGGATGCCAAACGCGGCACCGCGTCCTCGCAGTACTTTGCCGCCGTGGCTGCTACACGCGAGGACTTGCTCCAACGCGCGGGTCGGGCCAATGCGCGCATTCCCGAGGAGCTGGGCTTGCCCGCCCTTTCGCCTACCAAAGACGGCGAGATCGAGCGCTACCTAGCGGCCTTGGATCTCGTGGATCGCGCGGTGCGCACCGCCTTGGCGCAAGGCGTGGCGCGCGTGGATCGCATCGATATTCGTCTCGATCCGCGCTTGGGTAGTAAAGATGGCGTTGGCCGCATCGAGAAGACACGCGTGTTGTTCGCGCTGTCTGGAGCACCCAAGCCCTTGGTGGACTTCCTCGCGGCTACGCAGGATCCCAGCAGCACGGGAGGTGTCGAGGGTGGCGCACCCTTGACGGTGGAAAAGGTGGAGCTGGCACCAGCTCGTAACAAGGCCGACGAGGCCGCACTCGAAGTGGTCTTCATCGTGGCACGCGTGGAGCGTGCGGAGTAACGGCACATGGCTGTGAACCGCGAACAACTTGTGCTCGTCGGCACGGTAGCAGTCCTCGGGCTGTTGTCGTGGCGCACCTTTGGCAGCACCGTAACCACGGCCTCCACGAAACGAGCCGCAGAGAAGTCGCTCGATGCGCGGTCCACACCGGATGCGCGCTTGGCCTTGCCGACGGCGCGCACCGCCAGCAGCGGACGCGATGTGTTGTCGCCGCCTTCGGACACGCGTCCGTTGCCGGCCTTGGAACTGCAACCGCCGCCGATCGACAGCTTGTCGGCACTGTTCCCGCCGCCGTTGCCGGGGCCGAGCTCTGCGTTGTTGGGGCGTGCCTTGCGCACCAAGCCCGGC
>JBILXQ010000073.1:0-8961 GCA_044378375.1 Planctomycetota bacterium | reverse complement strand
CGGCATCGAAGCACTCCGGATGGTCCATGACGATGCGCGTGGCGCGCGTGGCGAGCGGCGAATCGACGATGATGTCGATGGGCTGCATGCGCCCGTCATGCACGAGCTTGGAGAAGGCGTACAAGAGGTGTTGCGTGCGACCAACCGCGAAGGCGGGGATGATCAACTTGCCGCGACCGCGCGCATGGAGACGCGCCACAGCCTGGGCCAGCTGCTCTTCCATGTCGTCAAACGGCTCATGCAAGCGATCGCCGTAGGTGCTTTCGCTGATGTAGATGTCCGCTTCGGTCAAAGGCTCGGGATCGCGCAGGATGGGCGCGCCTTTGCGGCCATAGTCGCCGGTGAAGACGAGGCGGTGCGTGCGCGCACCGTCTTCGATGCGTGCTTCCACCCACGCCGATCCAAGGATGTGGCCGGCATCGTGAAAGCGGAAGCGCATACCGGGCACTGGCTCAAACCACGTGTCGTACGGCTGATCAACAAAACGGCGCAGGGCCTCCTCTACATCCTCTTCCATGTAGAGCGGCAAGACTTCTTCCGGCGGCAGATCCAGCTGCGCGTACTCGCTCCAATCGAAGTCATCATCGAGGCCATCCCGCTCTCGTCGCGGGCCATGGGCAGGGCGTTTGGTGCCGCGCGTCTTGGCGCGCAGATGTGCGCGCACTTCATGCCGCTCGGAACGCTCGTCGTGCTTGGCTTGTTCGGCACGTCGGCGTTGTTCATTCAAGAAGCGCGCATCCGCCGCCAGAATCTTGGCAGTGTCACGCAGCAGCGCATCACAGAGATGGCGCGTGGGCCGTGTGGCGTGAATGAGGCCGTCGAAACCGCGTCGCACCAGCAACGGCAGTTTTCCCGAGTGATCAACATGCGCGTGGGACTGCACCACGGCATCGACCTTGGTCGCATCAAAGGTGAACTCGGCGTTCTTGACGCGGCTCCACGCGCGCGGGCCTTGGAACATGCCGCAATCCAACAAGACCGTCCGGCCGTTGGAGCGCAGCATGTGACAGGTGCCGGTGGTACCGCCGGTGGCCCCGAAGAAGCGCAGTTCCATGCAGGGAGGATGCGCTTCGACAGGGATCGGAAACAAGAGCATATGGGCGCGGGGGGCCACGATCGCTACAACGAGAGTGATGACAGACCCCACAGGTACCCCAAACCTAGGCTTACCGGGCTTGGGGCCGGCGCGTGAGGCCCGCCTGCGCGAGGCTGGGTACACCACGCTGGAGTCGCTGGCCCGGCTGGTGCCGAGCTCTTTGCTTGAGGGGCTTGAAGTCACTCCAGCGCACGAGCTGGAGCCGGGCCTAGAGGCTGTGGTCGAGGGCACAGTGAAGGCCGTTACCTTGCGTCGCTTTGCCGGACGCAGCAGGGTCGGTTTGCGGGTGGTGGATGCGCTGGGTGCTGAGCTTGAGCTCGTGATTTGGAACCAGCCTTGGACTGCCAAACAGCATCCCGTCGACAGCCCCGTGCGCGCGCGCGGCCTTGTCAAAAAGAAAGGACAGACCCTGCCCGAGTTCCTGGTGCAACGCTTCGAGAAGCCGGAAGCACCTATGGCGGCTGGTGCTTGCGAACCGCGCTACCCGAGCATCGAGGGTGTGGGCGAGAAGATCCTGCGCGCCGCCTGTGCCGAAGCTGCGCGGCGCCTGTCCGGTCAAGTGCAGGAGACCTTGGATGAAGCCACTCTGGCGACGCACCAACTGTTGCCCTTGCCACAGGCTCTGCTGACCCTGCATGAGCCAGCGGATGCGACCAGTTTCGAGATGGCGCGCCGGCGCGTGGCCTTGGATGACTGGGTCGCTTTGCACCAGCGTTTGGTGGCGCGTGCACGGGACCTGCGCGTTGGTCGTGCTGAGAGTGTCGTGCTTTCCGATGTGGAGTGGGCGCGTTTGATGGGCTTGGCTCCTTTCGGTTGGACCACGGCTCAACGGCGCGTGTTGGACGAAATCCGCGCGGACTTGGCCGGTACTGTGCCTATGCGCCGCTTGGTGCAAGGCGATGTAGGCGCCGGCAAGACGGCCGTGGCCTTGGTGGCCTGTTTGGCGGCCGTCTCGGCCGGCGGTCAAGCAGCGTTGCTGGCACCGACCGAGTTGCTTGCTCGCCAACACGCTCAGGTGGGAGCGCAGTGGTGCGCGCGCGCCGGTGTGCGCAGCGCGTTGTTGACCGGCGCGGCCAAGCCACGCGAGCGCGCTGAACTCGCACGGCGCGTGGCTCTGGGCGAAGTCGACGTCATCTTCGGCACACATGCTTTGTTGTCGGATAGCACGAGCTTTCCGAGGCTGCGCTTGGCGGTGATTGACGAACAGCATCGCTTTGGCGTGTCGCAGCGCACGCGCCTGATCGACAAGGGCCGTGATGTGCATGCGCTGTTGACGACTGCCACTCCCATCCCGCGCACGTTGGCGCTTGCACTGCACGGCGAGCTGGATTCCAGCATCCTGGACGAGCGTCCACGCGCGATGCGTGTCAGCACCAAGCTCATTACGGGCAAGGGTGGTCAAGCAGTAGAGGCGGAGCTCGTTGCTGCACTCGAGCGTGGTGGCCGTATGTTCTGGATCGTGCCGCGTGTGGGCGATGAAGAGGGGTCACCAGAGGATACTGTGACTGCAGGTGCACCGGCGAAGGGTGCCATTGAACGGCATGCGCGCTTGTTGACCTCACCGCTAGCAACCTATGGCGTCGAGTTGGTCCACGGTCGCATGGATCCCGAGGTGCGCGATGCAGCCATTGCGCGCTTCAAAGCGGGCACCACGCGCGTGCTGGTGGCAACGACGGTTGTGGAAGTGGGGCTCGATGTGCCCGAGGCCGATGTGCTGGTGATTGAGAGTGCCGAGCGCTTGGGGCTCGCGCAGTTGCACCAACTGCGCGGCCGCGTCGGACGAGCGGGGCAAGAGGCGCGTTGTTATCTCTTTGGCGCGAAGAGCGCACATGGACGTTTGCGCTTCTTGGAGCAATGCAGTGACGGCTTCCGCATTGCAGAGGAAGACTTACGCACGCGCGGCATGGGCGAGCTGGCGGGCGTCCGTCAGTCGGGCTTGTCCGATGGTGCTCTGCGTGCAGCACTCTCGGATCCCACGCTGTTTGACTTGGCGCGGCGTTTGGCTTCAGTCGGGCCTAAGGCGCGCATCTTTGCGCCTTAGGTACCTGTACGCTCACGGCTGTAGAGTGAACTCCAGAGCATCGCTCAAACCGCTGCCATAGCCAGTCGGATCGAAGGGGTCGCGATACCAGAACTGCGCGTTCACGGTTGAACCTGCACCCAGAGTCGTGTCGGTCCCCGCGAGCGCCCAAGCGAGGAAGTCGAACTGGAAGGTGCCCGAGCAATCCACCGGCGGCGGATTGCCACCCGATTGCAGCAGAGCGCTGCGGCGTAGCGGTGAGGCGGCGCACAGTGTTCCACCTTGGAACGGCAGAGCCGCACGCGCGCGTCCATAGAACAACACGCCAGGTTTGTTGGACAACACATTGGCTGCGCCGACGCCGAACTGCGTGCCCGAGAGGCTTGGAACGCCGCTCCATGTGGTGTACGGCACACAGCCTTGGCTGTTCGTCTTGCCACTGCAGTAGCGTCCCGGCAGCGGCGGACAGGCCATGTCAGCTACCACGAGGTCATCAATCGCGGCCTCCACATTGCCGTTGGTGTTGTAGTCCGATGCTACGAAGCGTAAGCGCACGAAGTTGGTAGGAGTGACTAGGTCAGCCACACGGAACTGGTGGGGGAACCAACCGCCGGCACACTCCGGGCCGCCTGGGCCTACCTGTTCCACCGTGGTCCAGTTAGCTCCATCGTCGTTGCTGATTTCGATCAGGAAGCTGTCTTCATTTGCGGGCGGAGCGCCCAGGTTGGATGAGTACCAGCGCCAGTAGCTGACAACTGGATTTGACAAGGCTCCCAGCTGTAGACGCGGCGACAGCAGCGTGGTCTTGCCACCATCCACATCAGCTGCTCCGTAGCCGCCTGCCTCGCTGCCTTGGCCTGTAAAGAAACATTGACTGCCTTGGTTGCTGTGGTCGAACTCCGGCTGCGCGTAGGTGCCGAATGGCTCGCCATGTGCCCACAATCCCAAGGTGGCCGTGTCGCCCGGTGTTCCCATGGTCCAGCCAGCGGCGGATTCCATGCGGTCATAGCTGTACAGCTGGTAGCTGGCAGCCGCGATGGACTCGCGCACGAGCGTGGGGGCACCTTGCGGCCAGTTCCACGTCTTGCCGGTCGCTGTGCGCGCGGTTAGCCACCAAGTGATGTTGGTCCCGCACTCCGTTGCAGGGAAGCGCACATTCCAGACCGAGCCCGCTTGGTGCGTCGCGGGTGTGGCCTGCCACGCACCGCCTTGTGTGCGCCACATCAACTTCACGCTGCCGGCAGCCAGTTGCACGCCCGGAGCAACCTGCACATCGATGGCGATCGTCTCGCCGAAAGGGTGAGCTTTGTCCGGGACACTGCCGCTAGGGAAGGCAAAGTCGATCTCAGGGGCGCCCACCTTCCAAACCCACAGGCCTTTCTCCAGATCGCTGCCGATGAGCGTGCCGCTAGGGAAGTACGGATAGGTGTTCCAAAGAGAGTTGAACTGCGCGCCTTCGTCCTCGGGCCATGTATCGAACCACGCTACGCGCGTGGGTTGCGTGGGATTGGTGTTGTCGAAGATGTTTAGGCCACTGCGGTAGTTCGCTTGGTAGATGCGATTGTCGCGCACATACAAGTTGTGATCGATCGCGGTCGTGCCGTAGCCGAAGGACGGCATCTCGACCGGACTCGACAGATTCTGCATGTCGATGACACGCGTGCGCAGTTGGTTCGAGCCAGTCTCATCCAGCTCGTCATTCAAGTAGAACCAACGCTTGTCCTGACTGAGCCAACCTTGATGACTGAACTGGGCGTTGCTGTAACTGAAGCGCCGCACCAACTGGATGTTCGACTTGTTGGTCACATCCAGGATGTCGATGCCTGTTTGCGTGAAGCCACCATTGAAGCCCCCGCACGCGAACACGATTTGGCGACCTGCATAGGGGCCACTGGTGTAGGTCACCGGTGTGGCCTCATGTGTGTACCGATCGAGCCATTGTCCCACGAAGGCGGGAGCTGCGGGATTCGTCAGCGAATAGATGCGGATGCCGTTGCTACCTCCTCCGGCCCTGTAAAGAAAACCTGACTGCGCGTCGACGGCCAGAGTGTGGGTCGCCAAGTGACCACCACTCGTGACGGAGGGCAGTTCCGTGATCTGGCCTGCATCGATCTGGGCAAGGTCGAAGACTTGAATGCCACCACCGCCCTCCGAGACGGCGTAGCACTTGTCGGCGTAGGTGCGCACATCGCGCCATAACGACTCGGGCCCGATGAAGATGGCGATGATGGAGGGAGCACCGGGATCAGTGACTTCGACAAAGCAGGTACCGCGTGAAGTGCCAATGATGGCGTACTCGCGGCCACTGGGAGCGGTGTAGCCGAAGCAGCTGTTGCCCGTCTGGTGGGCATAGCCAAAGTCACGCAGAGTGACCCACGAGCGCAATTGCACTCCACTACGCGGAAAGTCGAGGTAGTCCGCGGGCACCGTAAGGCTTTGCGAGCCCGAACCACGACAGCCTGAGGCCAGCTCCCAGCGCGGCTTCTTGTCGCGCGCTTTGCGATCGCCCTCGTGCGCGACGAGGGGTGCAGCACAGACCAGCAGGGCGAACATCGCGAGCGGGGCACGGCGACCGGAGAGGCAGTCCATGCCGTCAAAGTTACCAGACAGGCGGCCGGAGTAGGTCTTCCGCAGGTAGTGAGCCTTCTAAAGTCATGAGAAACGCCTCGAGCGCGGTCAGCTCGTCAGCGGTCAGGTGTAGCGGCTTCAGGACGGTCTCGCCGTGATGCCCGCGCGGTGCGGCACCCTCCAGCGTTGAGTAGAAGCGCAGCACTTCTTGCAGGGTGCTGAACTGTCCTGTGTGCATGTACGGCGCTGTGCGCGTGACATTGCGCAGAGACGGTGTCTTGAAGCGGCCCCAGTCCTCATCCGTTGCCACCAAGAAGGCGAGCTCTTGCGCGCGCGCCCCGCGAGGTGCATCGCTGAAGGGTGAGTCAGCGCGGAAGCGATCGGCTGCCAACAGACGCAAACCCTCACGCCGTCCTTCATCCGGTTTGCGACCGCGCACGGGAGGCAAGCCGAGATCATGGAACTCTTCGTCAGTGAATTCCGGTCCTGCATGACAGCTGCGGCAACCGGCCTTGCCAAAGAACAGCAGCGCGCCTTGTGCTGCGAGCGGCGGGTACTGGGCTTGAGCAGCAGCATCCTTGTCACGCAAGGCGCGCGCGTAGTCATCAAACGCCGAACGCCCGGTCACCAATCGCCGCTGGTACGCGGCAAGGCTTTTGCCAGCTTGCGCCAGCAGCACATCATCAGAGACTGCGTTTTCACCGTGCACCTTGGTCCAAGCGCGACCGAGCTCTGGTTGTGTTTGCAAGGCGCGGCGCAGTTGCTCGGCGCTTGAGCCCATCTCATGTGGAGCAAGCAACGGCACGATTGCCTGCGACCACAAGCTGTCGTTGCGGCCACCCCAGCCGAACCAGCGTCTGCGCGTGGCATCGAGAAGCGTAGGCGCGTTGCGTTCCGTCAGTCCCACACCACGCGCTAGTGGATCGCGCGTGGTGAAGCCCAAGCTCGGCTCGTGGCAGGTTGCGCAAGAGACTTTGCCGTTGGAGGAGAGACTGCTGTTGTAGAATAGCGCTTGCCCCACGCGCGCCGCAGCGGGCGAGTCTTCGAGCGCATTGGTCTCGTCCTGTGCCACCTCCACGCGGCGTTCGGCTCGCATCATGGCCGCAAGCACAGGGTCCGTGGCCTGTGCGGGAGCTACGAGCAGTAGAAGGTGCGCGAGCATCGCTGGAGTGAATTTTACTCGAGGTCGAGGGCTACTTGCCCGCGTTCCACGATGGCGGCTTCGTGCACATCAAAGTACAGGTCCCAGCGACCTGGCATGTGAAAGACCATGCCCTCTACAAGGAAAGACCCGTCTGCTTGTTGGGTGATGCGCGGAACACGATTCATGCCGTGCAGGTGCTCGGGCATGTCCGCATCGATCGACAGTTTGGCCCACGGCACGAGATCCGTACGTCCATGCGGCGTGATCCATACGCGCAACACAAAGGGCCGACCGCGTTCGATGGCTGCAGGCTCGCTCTGCCAGTGCACATCGAAGGTGTTCAGGGCGGTAGTCAGAACCAGAGCACCTGAGGGCGCCTGTCGTGCCGCTTGCTGCAGCAAGGGCGCTGGGGCCGGCGGAGGTTGTGTCGCGTGCTGTACTTGCGTGCCAGGTGTGCGGCAGGCGGCGCACAGACTTAGTGTCAAGCAAACGAGACGAGGCCGCAGGTGCAAGATCACTCTCATCGCGGTGCCTCTTCCGTTTGCGGCGCCGCAAGCTGGCGCGCCGGCAAGCACCACAGCCGCGCTCCGAACACATCCTTGTAGGCACCGGCGCTTGTCAGGCGTTGGACGCGGTGATTGCCGCGCTCCACCACCCACAGATCGCCATCGGGGCTGGTGCACACGCCTTGCGGTTTCAGGAACTGCAACCGTTCCATTCCGGGACTTCCTACCACCATCCGTACCTGCAGTTGCGAGTCCAACAGCACGAGCTTGCCCGAGGCTTCATCGCTGATCCATGCACCACCATCGGCCGTCACGGTTACACCAAACGGAGCCAACAGACGCGTACGTTCATCCGGATTCCGCGCAGTGTGCAGTTCGTGCAGCACAGCACCTCCAAGGTCATGGATGCGGACGGTGCGTGCCTTGCGGTCAACGACCCACACGCGCTCCCCGCTGCGTGCGATGCCCGTGGGGTCGACCCAGCGCACGCCGGTGGGGACCCACTCACGCTGGTCTTCCAGCTTGCTGTTGAGCACCCACACACGCCGCAAGTGTTTGTCTGCAACCCATAGCTCGCCATCGGCAAAGCTAAGAGCTTGAGGCCGCGGCAGCAGGGGAATGCCGGCTACCGTTTGCAGTGCATTCAGATCCACCAAACGCGCTAGGCGCGGCAGGAACGGATCCTGTCGCAGTGGCGCTTGCTTATCACGATTGATCAGGATTGCCGTCACCCGCGAGAGCAGCGGATCGGCAAAGTAAGCGAGGTTGGCTTGCGGGTCGAGGGCCACTGCAATCGGCTGGACGGCGGCTCCGTGCTTGGTGCCACGCACCAAACAGCGTGTGATCTCAATCGGTACGCTCTCGCGCAAGTCGTACACGCGAGCGTCCGGGCCGCTGGGCTCGAGTGCCACCAAGGTTTGCTCGCCGGCTGCGATGCCACCTTCCACATGCGCCGCTGTGTCGCGCTCGATGTTGGCCAGCGGATCCGGTTCATGCGCGCTGGCGGCGTGCACTTGCACGCGGTCTTCGCTGGACTCGACTAGGGCTGCGCGCTGCAAGTCGTCGCTGATCGCCAAGCCCGCCGGGTAGTGCAAGCGTCCGCGACCTTCGTGCGGCAGCAAGGCGTGCACACCATGGGCGTGCACGAGTTCTCCCTCCAAGGTGAAGCACTGCACACGGTGGTTGTCGCGATCGCACACCCACACATGGTCGCCGGCGATCTCGATGGCCGAAGGCCGCGCAAAGAGCCCCTCGTGGGGGCCATAGCCTTCGATTTCGCGCACCACAGTGCCATCGGGTGCAAAGCACACGAGTTTGGGAGTGCCCGCATCCACGACCCACACTTGTCCGCGCGTGTCGACGGCCACATCCAACGGCTCCACCAGCAGGCCGCGTCCACGACCAGCGTGGCCCACACGCTGCGGATAGGAGCCATCGGCGCCAAAGACCAGCACGCTGCCATGTCCTGAATCCGCGACATAGATGCGGTCCCCATGCGCTTCCACGCCTTGAGGCTCGATCAAGATGCGGTCCCCAATGCGGGTGGAGTTGCCAGCAGCATCCAGCTTCCAGACTTGTGCATGGCGCTGCTCTGTGACCAGCACGCTGCCGTCAGGCATACACTCCA
>JBILXQ010000479.1:0-2598 GCA_044378375.1 Planctomycetota bacterium | reverse complement strand
TGGGACTTCCGCACACGCGGCTTCCAGCGCAAGGCCGGCCTGCGCATCGACCACATCCTGATGAGCCCCGCGGCCCTCGACGCCTGCACCGCAGTCGAGATCGACCTCGCCGCGCGCGATGGCGACAAACCCAGCGACCACGCGCCGGTGATCGCCACGCTGGCCTAGTCGGCTAGATCCACATTGCGGCGTTCGCGCAGGAACAGGGTGCCCACGATAAGCGTGATGCCGGCGATGGCCATGGGGTACCAGAGCCCAGCGTAGGGGTTCTGGAACTTGTTCACGGCCCACAAGCCGATGAACGGTACGAGCCCGCCGAAGACGCCGTTGCCGATGTGGTAGGGCAGGGACATCGAGGTGTAGCGGATGCGCGTGGGGAACAGCTCGACGAGGAACGCGGCGATCGGCCCGTAGACAAGGGTCACATACAGCACTTGCACGAATACAAGGAGAGTCAGCTGTGTAGTGTCAGGTCCGCCTGACGCTTGCGCCGCGACTGTCATCGCTTGGTAGATCGGAATCCAAGTGAGGATCGCGAGCAAGCAGCCCAACATCATCAACGGTTTGCGGCCGATCTTGTCCGAGAGTGCTCCGAACACGACGAAGAAGGGCGTCGCGGCCAAGAGAGCCACGGCGACCACTTGATTGGCCACGATGTAGTCGACCTTCAGCTGCGTTTGCAGGTAGTACAGCGCATAGAACTGGCCCGTGTACCACACGACACCTTGGCCCATGGTGGCACCAAACAGTGCTAAGAGCACCCAGCGCAGATTCTCCTTGTTGCCAAAGCTCTCCTTGAGCGGATTCGGCGAGGTCTTGCCGCTGGCCTTCATCTCGGCAAACACCGGTGATTCCTGCAGTCTCCGCCGGATCCACCAGCTGAACACCACCAGCACAATCGAGCCCAAGAACGGTAGGCGCCAACCCCATTCCTTGAACGCTTCCTCACCCAGTTGCGTGCGGCACACAAGGATCACGCCTAGCGACACGAACAACCCCAAGGTCGCGGTCGTTTGAATGAAGGAGGTGTAGAACCCGCGGCGATGAGCGGGCGCATGTTCGGCCACATACGTAGCGGCACCGCCGTACTCGCCGCCCAGCGCCAGTCCTTGGAGCAGTCGCATGATCAGCAGCAAGATGGGCGCTAGCACGCCTGCTTGCTCGTAGGTGGGCAAGAGGCCGATGGCCATCGTGGAGCCGCCCATGATGAGCAGCGTCACCAAGAACGCATACTTGCGTCCGATCACATCGCCCACGCGGCCGAAGACCAGCGCACCGAACGGCCGCACGATGAAGCCCGTCGCAAAGGTGGCGAGAGTCGAGAGCAACGCGACTAGCTCATCACCCTTGGGGAAGAACGCACTGGAGATGATCGTGGCAAGACTTCCAAAGATATAGAAGTCGTACCACTCGATGAGCGTGCCGGCGCTAGAGGCGCCGATGACGGTCCAGATGCCGCGGGGGGATTCGGCCTTGGGTTGCATGTCAAGCAGAGTAGCCACTCTCGCCGCCGGCGCTAGAGTGTGCACATGATCCACGCGCTGCTGCTCGTCGCCTTGGTGCAGACCCCCGTCCAACAAGTGTCCTTCGACCTGGAAGAAGGCACATGGATGAATGTCGCGTTGTCGCCTGATGGAACAACGCTGGCCTTTGATTGGTTGGGCGACATCTACACGATGCCGGCCACAGGTGGTGAAGCGCGCGCCGTGTGCACGGGCACAGCGTGGCAGATGCAGCCCGCGTTCTCGCCTGATGGCGCGCAATTGGCGTACACCAGTGATGAGGGCGGTGGTGACAACATCTGGGTCTGTAGCGTGGATGGCAGCGGTGCGCGCGCAGTAACAAAGGAGACCTTTCGACTGTTGACGCAGCCCGCTTGGTCACCGGATGGCGAGTGGCTCGTTGCCCGCAAGCACTACACAGGGCGACGGTCTTTGGGTGCTGGTGAGTTGTGGATGTACCACCTCAGCGGCGGAGAGGGCTTGCAAGTCACGACCAAGCCCAACGACCAGAAGGATCTTGGGGAACCGGTCTACTCACCGGATGGTCGCTATGTGTACTTCAGCTTGGATGTGACAGGTGGCGAGACCTTTGAGTACTCGCAAGATGCGACCAAGGGCATCTATGCGATTGATCGCCTAGAGCTCGCCACAGGCGAGCGCGTGCGCGTCGCTGGCGGCATGGGTGGAGCGTGTGCGCCCACGCCCTCGCATGATGGCCGTCAGTTGGCCTTCGTGCGCCGCGACAACTTTCAAAGCGCCTTGTATGTCTTGGACCTCGCCTCTGGTGCTGCACGCAAAGTGTCGACTGCGGTAGAGCGCGACTATCAAGAAACTTGGGCTGTGCATGGTGTGGCACCGCGCATGGCGTGGGCTCCTGATGATCGCGCCATCTATGCGTGGAGTGGTGGCAAGATTCGACGCATCGACCTTGCCACGGGGGAGGCTACGGTGGTTCCGTTCCGTGTGCGTGCCACTCGCGAAGTGCAGCCCGCCGTGCGCTTTCCTGTAGAGGTGGCTCCAGAGTCCGTGCCGGTCAAGATGTTGCGCTGGACACGCGTGGCACCGGATGGTCGTTCCGTAGTGTTCCAGGCGTTGG
>JBILXQ010000478.1:0-2599 GCA_044378375.1 Planctomycetota bacterium | reverse complement strand
AGCGACTACGGATCCGTCAGCACACGACACCAAAAGAGCTTTGGTGCTTTGTGTGCCTACATCCAGACCCAAGCTGACAAGGCGGCTGGACATGCCTCAGCTGCGCACGCCCAACATGTGCTCCAACATACGCTGGTCTAGGCGCTCGTAGTGCAAACCTTCTGCACCGATCGCGGCCACATCCATCTGCGCTGCTCGCAAAGCCTGTGCTCTAGCCTTGCTGTAAGGACCCGCTAGCAACGGATCCATGTGCGCATCCTTGCGTTCCGCAATCCATGCGCGGACTTGAGGATCAGCATCAAACTGCTGGGCACGCAATTTGAGCATGTTGTAGGTACGCATCGAGCCGCGCGCAAACTCCCACACACCTTCGTCGTCTTCGCTGCGGTACGCATGACTGTCAAAGTGTCGCGGACCTTCATAGCGCGCCGTGCCGCTCGTGCCTTCGAGCAAACGCACCAGCAGGAAGGCTTGCTTCAAGTCTTCGGAGCCAAAACGCAAGTCTTGGTCGTAACGACCAATGCGCTGGGCATTGAGATCGATGTGGAAGAGCTTGCCGCACCACATGGCCTGGGCAACAGCATGCGTGAACGACAAACCGGCCATCGACTCATGCGCCACTTCGGGGTTCACCCCCACCATCTCCTTGTGCGCCAAGGTCTCAATGAAGTGCAACATGTGGCCCGTGGTGGGCAGATAGATGTCACTCCGCGGTTCATTGGGCTTGGCCTCCAAGGCAAAGCGCAGGCGATAGCCTTGGTCCTTGCACCATGCACACAAGAAGTCGAGGGCCTCCTTCATGCGTTGCAAAGCCACGCGCGGATCGCGACACGCATCGGCCTCACTACCTTCGCGGCCCCCCCAGAACACATAAGTCTCTGCACCGAGCTCTACACCCAGCTCAATCGCAGTCATCGTCTTTTGCAAAGCGAACGCACGCACTCGCGGATCGTTCGACGAGAACGCACCGTCCTTGAAGATCGGTTGAGAGAACAAGTTGGTCGTTGCCATGGGCACGCACAGCCCGTGATCCTGCAAGGCACGGCGGAAGTCGCGCACAATCGCATCGCGCTCGGCAGCTGACGAGCCAAAGGGCACCAAGTCCTCGTCATGCAGGTTCACGCCCCAGGCACCGCAAGCGGCCAGCTTCTCCACGATGCGAGTCGGCGCCTGCGCCGCGCGCACCGGGTGGCCAAAGGGATCACGGCCGGTGTTACCTACCGTCCACAAGCCGAAGGAAAACTTGTCTGCCGGGCGCGGTGCGAAGGAGTCCATGACCTAGGTATACCAGCCGAGACTTGGATGCGCGAGTGCTTGGTACAGAGCCGAGCTCACAACTCGTGCCGCAGAGCCAGCACAAGCAGCACCAGAGCGAGCACAAGCCACATTGGCGCAAGATCGCGGCTAGCAGGCAGCGCGAGACGTGCCGGTTCCACCACATAGGCCTGACCTGTGCCGGCTCGCCCGGAGACCGGCACGCAGCCCGCAGGTTCCAAGCGAGCGGCGTCCAACGTCTCGCCGATGCGCAAGGCGTAAGCCACGGACAGATCGCCGCCTTCGGCTGCAGCGGGAAGTACAGGCCCGAGCTCAACAAGTCCTTCGGTTCCTTGCACTTGCCCGGGTACAGCATGTGGCCGTACACGCATGACAAGTTCACCTGACGCGCTGGGGCTGGCGTCCAGTCCGCGCGCTTGAGCCCAGCCACGCACCAAAGCCTGCAGTGGCGGAGAAAGTTGAGGATCCAACTCCACCCGCGGTGCAGCGGCTGTCATGGGGCGTTGCTCCACCGCCGATCCTGACCACCACTGTTCGCCCAAGCTGGTGCGATCAACAGGACCAACCTGCGCTGATCGCGGAGCCACATGGACTCCCGCTTGCCGCACCACGCCAGTAGGCAGTTCATCAACTACCCACACGACGCCTGCAACATCCGGCGCTGCAAAACTGGCACCGCGGCGCCGGACCATCGGCACACGCGTCGGGTCTAGGTATGCACCCTGAGCTACTTCACGACCGTCTACAAACCAACGCGCGGTTGCACCTTGTGCCTCTAGCCATGCAGCGCACGAGTCCAAGGCATGCTCCAAGCGCGTGCGTCCTTGTTCCACCAGCCACATCCGCGGACGAGCATCTACGTAGACCCGCCACTCGCCCGCCTGTGTGGGCCAGAATGGACCCGCCAAGGCCACAACCACACAGGCCAAAGCCGCCGGGAGGGGGAGCATGCGCACAGACATGCGCCAACGCACGTGACGCGAGGGCAACACGGAACGCAGGCGCAGCCACACTTCCAAGGTCGCAGTCCACCGTTCTTCGCCGCTACGCGCTTGCAGCAACAACAGCAGCACGGGCAGGACCAACAACCACAGCCATGCGGGTGCTAGAAAGCTCACGCCACATCATCCAGCAGCTTGCACTGCTCATCCCAAGCACCGTCGCTCGTGGCCACTACCAGTTGACCGCGGGCCTGGCGCAAGGCGAACGCGCGCTTGTCCAGTTCACTTGACAATTCGGCCTGGTAGCGGGCTTGCAGTGCCCCATCAATCTGCGCCGAGCTTGCACGGCGATCTTCGGGATCGCGCCACAGGACCGATCCCTG
>JBILXQ010000477.1:0-2601 GCA_044378375.1 Planctomycetota bacterium | reverse complement strand
TGCGCGACGGGCTGTCGCGGCTGGTGCGGCGCAATTGGGCGTACAGCAAGTGCCGGCACAAGCTGAAGCGGCACCTGTGGATCTGGGTCACATGGAGGAACTATGTGCGGCAGATCACGAACAGGGACAGGTGGAACTCACCGGCGAGTGTGCTGGGGATCGAGGTACGGCGACTGGAGCTGCATGAGGTGCTGCTCAAGCGGCAGTTCGGCCCGTGGTGCAAGAAGCCAGGCTATGGGCGGTTTGTCAGTCAAACTTGACAGGGTCAAGTAAACCTGACCATCTAAAAAGAGAGGGCCACGGAGAGGTCCGCAGCCCTGAGTTTGCACACTGGTCTGGGCCAGTATCGAATCAACGCCTCCTCTTCTTCGCCGGCCCCTTCGCACGCCTCTCCGCCAAAAATGCTGCCGCCCTCTCCAGCGTCACCCCCTTCGGATCCTCGCCCTTCGGAATCGTGGCATTTGACTCCCCATCCGTCGCATAAGCTCCATACTTCCCTTCAAGAATCCGAATCTCCTTTCTCGAAACCGGGTCCGGGCCCAACACCGCAATCGGCTCCTTCGGTGCAGCGGCGGCGCGGCCGAAAGTGCGGCGTTGCGGCTGCACCGCAAAGGCAGCGATGGCGTCCTCGAGCGTGACTGTCAAAAGTTCCGACTCCTTCTTGAGGCGGCGGTACTCGGGCTTGCCGTCGTCGATCGGCTCCTTCATCAAGTACGGACCGAACTTTCCGTTCGCGGCGCGGATCGGGCGGTTGTCTTTGGGATCCACACCGAGCGAGCGAGGGAGCTCGAGGAGTTGCACTGCGGTCTGCAGCTCGATATGCGAAGGATCCATGTCCTTGAACAGCGAGACGCGCTTGACCTTGGGTGCTTTGGGTGCCGCGGGCTCACCCTTCTTGCGCTTGACCTTGGGCTTCGGTGCTTCGTCTTCCTTGGGCTCGTCGCCCCATTGGATGTAGGGACCAAAGCGACCTGTGCGCACATAGACCGGCAGGCCTTCGTGCAAGCCGATGGGCTGGTCCTTCTTCTTGCTGGTTTCGATCCATTGCAAGGCGGCTTCTACGCTGACTTCGTCGGGCGCAACGCCATCGGGGACAGCACCGCGAGCTTCGCCGTATTGGACATAGGTGCCAAACTTGCCGACGCGCATCACGACCGGTTCGCCGGCGTGCATGCCAATGGGAATGGCGCAAATCGTGCGCGGATCGACGCTTTCGGCGCGTTGCGTGACGATGCGTTCCAAGCCAGGTGTGTTGCCCGACCAGAAGCCCTTGAGGAACGCGGTGCGCGACAGCTCACCTTCGGCGATCTTGTCAAGTTCGGTTTCCATGTCGCGCGTGAAGCCGTAGTCGACCAACTGCGGTTCCAGCGTTTCGAGCGCCTGCACGACGGCAAAGCCCAGCGGCTGCGGCACGAGTGTCTTGTTGCGCAGCATCGCATAGCCGCGCGACGTGATCGTCTCGAGCGTGGCGCCGTAGGTGGACGGGCGACCGATACCGAGCTTCTCCATCTCGGCCACGAGCGAGGCTTCGGTGTAGCGCGCAGGGGGCGTGGTCTTGTGGCTTTCGGGCACCGAGTCCACAACGCGGGCCATGTCGCCCGTGCTCAGCGCCGGTAGTTGCTTCTCGCCATCATCGAGTGCGGCCTCTGCGTCGTCAGTGCTTTCGACATAGACACGACGGAAGCCGGCAAAGTCCGTGACGCGGCCACGCGCCAAGGCGATGACCGGGCCTTGGGGCGATGTGGCCGAAAGAGTCGCCACGATCGAGGTGTAGCGCTCTTCAGCCATCTGGCTGGCGATTGTGCGCTTCCAGATCATCTCGTAGACGCGCGCTTCCAATGTGCCTTGGCCCAGTTCGCGGGCGACCTCGTCGGGATGACGGAACGTGGTGCCCGCCGGGCGGATGGCCTCGTGAGCTTCTTGCGCACCCTTCTTGGACCCGTAGTAGTTGGGCGAGGGCGGCAAGTATTCTTTACCGAAGGTCTGTTCGATGATGCGTGCCGCCGCGGCGCGCGCTTCGCCCGAGAGCGTCATCGAGTCGGTACGCATGTAGGTGATGAAGCCGTTTTCGTACAGGCGCTGGGCCACGCGCATCGCTTCTTGCGCACGCAGGCCCAGCTTGCGGCCGGCTTCCTGTTGGTAGGTGGACGTCGTGAACGGGCCCCGTGCATGCGAGGTTTTGGCTTCCCGCTCGACCTTCTCGACACGGAAGCTGCCTTGTTGCAAGGCACTGCCCAGAGCACGCGCCGTAGGCTCGTCCCAAACTTGCGCATCCTTGCGTGTCAAGTTTCCTTGCGCATCAAAGTCGCCGCCGCGCGCGAGCTTCTTGCCTCCAATGGTCGACAGTTCGGCGTCGAAGGCCGTACCGGACTTCTCCAGCTTGAGCTTGACGTCCCACCAGACGGCGGAGACGAAGGCCATGCGAGCCTTTTCGCGTTCGACCAGCAGCTTGGTCGCCACGCTTTGCACTCGACCTGCCGATGTGCCCTGAGCAATCTTGCGCCACAAGAGCGGCGACACTTGGTACCCGTACAAACGGTCCAGCACGCGGCGCGCTTCCTGCGCTTGGACCAAGTTGTCATCCAACTGGCGCGCGGTGTC
>JBILXQ010000072.1:0-8996 GCA_044378375.1 Planctomycetota bacterium | reverse complement strand
CCGTTCGAGCCACCAGCAACCTGGTTGCCCGCGCAGTCACGCACACCTGACACCGCGACCGAGATCACGGCGCCCTGACGGAAGTTGACACCGTCCGGGTACTGGATGCGCACCGTGTTGTTCGTCGAGTGATAGCTGTACGTCGCACCCGTGTTCGACTGGCTCACGCCATCGACCGTCACCGAGTAGTTGCCCGCCACCAAGGCGGTCGACAGCAAGAGCGGCTCGCTCCACGAAATCTCGATCATGTCACCGCTGTAACCAGCCGAGAGCGAGGCCGAGATGGACATCGTGGGCGCGGTCGTATCCGCGCTCGCGATGGCCGTGGTCGAGCTACCGATGTTACCCGCCAAGTCTGCCAAGCCCCAGCTCAGCGTGTCACCCACCGTCACGAGTGACGAGAAGGTCAGACGGAAGCTGCGCTGCCCAAGCGATTCCACCGAGGTCGGAGTGTTGCCACCCAGGTCCCAGTTCGACGCAATCAGCGCCACCGCGGAGTCGACCGCTTCGCTGACAGTCACGTAGATCGAGTTCGGATCCGTGCTGTCGATGCGCGCATCGTTGAAGGCCACAACCGGAGCGGTCGTATCGCCACCGGCGAGTACGCCCACTTCCGTGGTCGCGGCCGTCATGGCGATGCCCTGAACCGAGCGACCATTGGCGAACGACAGCGTGTAGGAGCCGGCCGTTTCCAGGTTGGTGTTCGAGCCAGAACGCATCGAGATTGTGACCGTGTTGTTGCCATCGAAGCTCAACACCGCGTTCGTCAAGTCAACCGCGCCACTCGGGCCAGTGACGGTCCAGTTCGACGCGTCGGTGATGCCCCAGGGGCTCATCGCACGGTCAAAGCGCGCCGTCACATAGTCGTTCAGTTCACCTGACACAGTCGTCAACGACGCGAAGCCCACATCAAAGGCCGGTTCGTTGCTGTCTTCGGCTTGGGTGCTCGTGGCAAAGCTCGGGTACATCTGGTTGCCCGCCGCATCGCGCACATAGAGCACATCGAGAGTGTCCAAGGCGCCTACAGTCACGGCGAAGTCAAGGTTGACGCCCAAGCCACCATCGACCAGCGTGCCGCCGGTCGGATAGACCGTACCGCCACCGACCGGGTTCAGCACAAAGCGTGCGCTGCCCGACGGGTTCGATACCGGGTTGTACACATCGGTCACATCGCGGCAGTGCTCGCTGAAGCGCACACCGAGGCGCGTCGTGGTCGAGCCATCACGCACGATGCTCGTCACGAACGGCAGGATGGACTCCGAGGCCACCGAGCCCGTGGCGACCGTGCCGAGGTGGGCGTTGCCGCCGACATCGCGCATACCCGCAAAGGCGATGGAGAAGTTCGTGCCGCGCGTCAGGTTCGTGCCGTTTGCCAACACGACCGTCGCCGTCTTGGAGTCTTCGTTCCACGAGATGGTCGCGCCCACCAGCGACACCGAAGTGCCGACCGGCGACTCGAGGATCCACTTCGAGGCGTCCGACACATCGCCCGTCCACATGATGTCGTCGAACGACACCGTGACCACGTCGTTGTTCACACCCGCCACAGCAGTAGCGGAGATGGTGGTGGTGACCGGTGCATCGCCGTCCGTAGAGGTGGCCGCAACACCCGTCACCGCGATCATCGTGTTGCCAGCGGTGTCTTGCACCGAGCTGCAACCCAGCGTGTGCACACCAGGCACCACGGCGCTGTCAAAGACCAAGCGCACGGTGTCCTGGTTGGGCAAGCGCGTGGCCGAGAGGCACGTGTGCGTGCTGCTCGTGGTCCAGTTGCCTTCCGTCTCCGCGGCAGCGGCGGCGATCGTCTCGTCGAAGCTGACATCCACGGTGGCGCCGCTTTGATCTTGGACACGATTCTGGATCGCGCCGCTGATCGTCGGAGCAGTCGTGTCGCCGATGGCGAGAACGCTGCGCGTGGAGGTGAAGGTGTCACCGTCCACATCGAGAGCCGCCACACCCGTCACGGCCACGGTCTCGCCGTTGGCGATGTCGGCCGTGAGCGTGATCGTCAGGGTCTTGCTCAGCAGGTCGTAGCTGAACTCAGCGTTCGTCAGGTCGAGCGGCGTGCCGCCCACCGTCACGAGCCACGAGGCCGGCAACACTGCGGTCGTGGGGTCGAGGGCTTGCGCCGTCTCGATCACGATCTGGTCGTTGTTCAAGCCCGACACCGTCACGGCGCTCGGGTCGGTGCTGTAGTCGTTCGCCACGGGCGTCGACTGCGCGACAGCTTGGGCACCATCCGGATACGCATTGCCATGCGCGTCCACAATGCCGCTCAAGGTGACTTCATCACGGCCCGGGACAATGGGGCCGCTGAAGGTCACGCGCAGCGTCTCGGGCGAGCCGAAGGGCTGCTCCACGCTGGTCGCGATCTTGTCGAGGCTGCCGGTCGAGAAGTTGCCGGTAACTGCGGCAAACACCGGGTCCATCGCTTCGCTGAAGGTGAAGTCGACCACGCGGCCGAACTCATCTTCGCTGAGGTTCTGCTCCACCGAGCTGAGCGTCGGGGCCAAGCTGTCACCCACAGCAGCACCCACGCGGCTCGTGGTCGCAACAGTGACATCGGCCACGCTGTGCAGGCCGTTCGAGCGCAGCTCGAAGTCCGCGTGCAAGTTGGCGAGATCACCCAAGGTGATCGTCAGCGCTTGCGACAGCGGTGAAAAGTCAAAAGTCGTACCATCCAGGTCCAGCTGCGTGCCGTTGATGCGCAACGACCAGTTCGCGCTGGTTTCCACATCCGCTTCAACGACCCACGGGCCGTCGAACTCGATCTCAATCTGGTCACCGCCGAGGCCAGGGGTTTGGGCCGCGGAGGTGATCGACCACGTCGGTGCGCTCGAGTCGCTCGTCGTCACGGAGACGTAGGAGGAGGTCACACTCGGCAGACCGATCGCACGCACGCGTGTGGACGGCGTCACGCGCTCATCCCACACGATCGTGGCCGTGGAGCCTGAAACGGAAACGGAGACCGGCTGTGCGCCGCTCTCCGCAGTGAAGGAAGCTGTGGTCGCGCCGGACAAGCCGGACGCGGAACCAAAGGACACGACCGTTGTGCGGCCGCTGGGATCCACGGTCAGATTCTGGACCGCAGAGCTGATGCTGTTCGCGTCACTAGACCCACCGCCGGAGCAACCGGCGACTGTCAGTGCGACCAAGGAGGCGAGCGCTAGGCTCGCGTGCTTCCCATGGTTCATGTTTCGGGGACCTCTGTTGTTGTCGTCTCGATGCGTTCCGCATGTCCGGAACGTGACCTGTCGCTGCCCTAGCAACGCTGCTAGATCCGCGACGATGGGCTCTTCGAGTGCGCGCAGAGGCTCTCTTGAAAGAAAGCACGCGGAAACGGTGGCAACCGTCTCCGCGTGAAGAAGTTTCCTACTCGTAGGACGCTGCAGGACACTTCAGGGCATCACGAGCGGCTCACACAAGGTGGTGCCGGCGCGCCAACCGGTCGGTGTGCGGAAGATGGCCTGCATGTGACGACGCGTACCAGGCTGGGCTAGCGAGCTCGGCAGCGACAGCTGCCCTTGGGCTTCGCCAGCGGCATTGCAGGGCACGCGCAGCATGCGCGCACCTTGGCGCAGGACCAGCAAGCTGCCAGTCAAGCCCCCCAGGCTTACCGGCGGTTTGGCCGCCTGACCATCGAGCAAGATCACGCCTTGAGCGCCCGCGAGGCGAGCTGCAAAGCGCATGGGTGCACCCGCGCTCACTTGCTGGCGCATGACGAGATCGCGTGGGCTCAGTTCAATCGTGCGCACATCACCACCAGCAGCCACTTGGCTGGCGTGCACCGACTTGCATCCGGCGACTACGCGCCGGCCATCGGCGGACATGCCCAGAGCCATGGCGCTGCCGCCCAAGTCCCACTGGCTTTTTGTCAAGTTGGTTTGACGGTCCCACACGATGACCTCGGCACGCGTGCCACCATCACCCCACAGACCAAAAGCCGCGCGGCGCCCATCCGCAGACAGGCACAGGGCTTCAGGGTAGTTCTGCAGGCCGCCTGCTTGAGCGGCTTGCTGGTCGTGGAACAGGCGCGTCGAGTTCGCCAAGTCCCAAACTTCCAAACGCACTCCGCCCGCCGTCGTGGCCGTCCACCATGCAACCGCCAAGGTCTGACCATCGCCAGAGAACTTGACACGCGTGGCAACCTCCAGGGGTTGTGCTTCGATGGTGCGCAGCAACGCATAGCCTTGGCTGCCTTGCGACAACACCTTGAGCTGCGCTCCTTCGCCATACGCCACGCGCGCGCCGGTTCCGTCGAGCGCCAAGGCGGCGGTCGATTGCGCCAGTCCTTCACTGGCCAGCAACTGACCTTCCGCACCATAGATGACGAGCGTTGCTCCATCGATGAAGGCCACACGGCCGCCATCATGGGCCGCTGCCAAAGCAGCTAACGTCTGGCCAGGGCGCGATTGCCGCCAGGCCAGGGCACCCGTGTCGCCCCGCAGCGCATCCACGATCACCTGCTGTTGGAGATCGTCGTATTGTGCGGCGTAGACGCGCGCGCCATCCAAGGACACGGCCAAACGCGCGGCACCATTCCCAATGGACGGCAGGTCATGCTGCCAACGCTGGGCAGCGCCACCAGCCCCCCAAGCCAATGCATCCAAGCTGCGCACTTCCGTGACGCGCAGGTACGGGCTGCCCAGCGGGCGCTGGCTCAAGCTGTAGAGCTCATCAAGTCCATCGCCCGCGGCAACCGCGAGGCTGTTGGTGCTGGTGCCAAGGGCAAAGCTCGCCAGCGGTGCTTGCGCGCCCGTTGCGCCGAGCCCGACCAGCTCCAAGCGTGCGGCCGAACCGCTGCGAGCCACCAACGCTAGGTCGCCACCGGCCGTCAGAGCCACGGCACGCGGAATGGCTGGGCCAGCGGGATCATCCGGCGTCCAGGTAGACACGCCGGGGATGAACGGATCCTGAGCCCACAACGGAGCAGCCGAAAGCGCGACAGCCAGAAGAACTCGGTTAGGGAGCGTGGTGTTCACAGGCAAGAGTAGCCGGCTCCCCGACCGAAGCGCAGGCCCGCATGGGCCTTCAGCAAGCACTTCCAGACCGTCAGGGCACGGATCCGGCAAGGACTTCCACCTCTAGTGCCCGCCAGAGGTGGCGCGCGGCGTGTCTGGGAAGTATCTTCCTCCCCGTACGATCGAGTCGAGCACCCACAGGGGGAGAGTCCGGCGGCCGCAAGGCCAACGGCGCCGAAGGGGCAAGCGCAACGCGCGAAACTCTCAGGCAAAGAGGACCCTTGATGGGCGACGCTCTGGAGCGGTCGCGCAGCGTGTAGGTTCGGCGAGAGCCACGCGGCGCGGGCGGGACAGGGAGCACAGCTAAGCAGCACCCGGACAGCCCCCACCCATGCAGACCGCCTCCACGGCCGCACCCAAGCGGACGCCGCTCCATGATGTCCATGTCGCTCTCTCGGCCAAGATGGTCGAGTTCGGCGGCTGGTACATGCCCGTTCAGTACGGCCCGATTCTGGATGAAGTGCGCACGGTGCGCACCACCGCGGGGCTATTCGATTTGTCGCACATGGGTCGCGTGTTGGTGCGTGGCAAGGATCGCATCGCCTACCTCGATCGCATCTGCACCAACTTCGTGGCCAAGATCCCGCAGGACGCGATCCGCTACTCGCTCTTCTGCAAGGAGAACGGCATGCCCATCGACGACTTGCTCGTCTACAAGGGCGCTGAAGAAGTCTTCTTGTGTGTGAACGCGTCGAATACGGGCGTCGACTTGGCGTGGATGCGCCAGCACGCTGCGGGCTTTGAGGTCACGATCGAAGACCAGACGGATGCGTTGGCGATGATTGCCATCCAAGGCCAAACCAGCACGCAGATCTTGCAGCCGCTGGTGCAGGGCCTCGAGTTGGCCAAGCTGGGCTACTACAAGTTTGGCTTCGGCACGGTGTGCGGCATCGCGAACATGCGCGTGTCGCGCACAGGCTACACCGGCGAATTGGGCTACGAGCTCTATATCCCGCGCGCCCAAGTGACCGCGGTTTGGCAAGCCGTCATGCAAGCGGGAGAAGCGCATGGCTTGAAGCCCATCGGGCTCGGTGCGCGCGACACTCTGCGCTTGGAAGCCGGCATGCCTTTGTACGGGCATGAGATCGACGCGAACCACGATCCACTGAGCGCTGGTCTTGCGTTTGGTGTGAGTTTTGCCCCTGAAAAAGGCGAGTGGATCGGCAAGAGCGCCTTGCAGGCCATTGCCGCCGCGCCGCAGTGGAAGTTGGTCGGCATCACAACGACTGGACCGCGCGTTCCGCGCCAAGGCTACGGCATCGCCATCAACGGCATGGTCGTCGGCGAAATCGCATCGGGCTCCATCTCACCGATGCTCAACACCAACATTGGCACCGCCTTCGTGCCGGCCTCGGTTGACGAGGCTCACGCGAAGGTCGAACTCGACATCAAGGGCAAGCGTCAGGAGGCTTCCTTCTGCGCGCTCCCGTTCTTCTCCCGCACCCGCAAGTAAACTTGACAGGTACCCCCACCATGCGACCGAACGACCGCCGCTATACGCAAACTCACGAATGGGCCAAACTCGAAGGCGACAATGTCGTCGTCGGCATCACGGATTTTGCCGTGCAGGCCTTGTCCAACGGCAACGTGGACGACTTGGTCTACTGTGATCTGCCGGAAGCCGGCCGAGCAGTCGAAGCCGGACAGACCTTTGGCGAAATCGAATCGGTCAAGGCCGTGTCCGATCTCAACGCACCGGTGACCGGCGAAGTGGCTGATGTGAACGCCGCCATCGAAGACCACCTCGAAGTGCTTTCGAAGGATCCGTGGGGCGCCGGCTGGATGATCAAGATCAAGCCCGGTGCAAAGAGCCTCGACCACCTGATGGACGCGGCCGCGTACGAAGCGTTCCTGCAGACGCAGGCACACTGATCTTTCTAGACAACACTTCTTTCTAGACGCAGCAGGCTGGCAACCGTGAGCACGACACCGACGATGAATCCCGCACGCGACACTGCACGAGACGCTCAAACCGCTGAGTCGCTCCAGCGACTCTTCCCGCAAGACCGCTTCGAGACGCGCCACATCGGTCCGCGCGATGCGGATGTGGGAGCGATGCTCGCGACTCTGTCGATGAGCACGCTGGATCAGTTGATCGATGCCTGTGTGCCGGAAGCCATCCGTCTGCGTCGCATGATGCAGCTACCGCCGGCGCTCTCCGAACGTGACGCGCTGGCAATGGCTGTCCAAACGGCTGGACAGAACCAAGTGTGGCGCAGCATGATCGGCCAGGGCTATCACGATTGCGTGACGCCCCCGGTGATCCTGCGCAACATCTTGGAGAACCCGGGCTGGTACACGCAGTACACGCCCTACCAAGCCGAGATCAGCCAAGGGCGCTTGGAGCTGATGCTCACCTTCCAGACGATGGTCTGCGAACTGACCGGCATGGAGATCGCCAACGCATCGATGCTGGACGAAGGCACGGCCGCGGCGGAAGCGATGGCCTTGTGCCACGATGTCGCCAAAGACAAGACGGCGAATGTGTTCGTGGTGGCCGCCGACTGCCATCCGCAGACGCTGGAAGTCGTCAAGCAGCGCGCCGAACCGTTGGGCTTTGAGATCCTCGTCACCGATCCGCTGACCTTTGAGTTCAGCGGATCGAAAGCCTTCGGTGTGTTGGCGCAGTACCCCTCCACCGATGGCGTGGTCAAAGACCTCTCCGGTCTCTGCACTCGAGCGCACGCCGCGGGCGCCTTGGTGGTGGTGACAGCTGATCCCCTGGCCTTGGTGTTGCTCACACCTCCGGGCACGTTTGGCGCGGATGTCTGCGTGGGTTCCATGCAACGCTTTGGCGTGCCGCTGGGCTACGGCGGCCCGCACGCTGCGTACTTCGCCACCAAGGAAGCCTACAAGCGCTCGATGCCCGGACGCTTGGCGGGAGTCTCTCTCGACAAGCGTGGCAAGCGCGCTCTGCGTTTGGCGCTCCAAACACGCGAACAGCACATTCGTCGCGAGAAGGCGACCTCCAACATCTGCACCGCTCAAGTGTTGTTGGCCAACATCGCGGCTTGCTTCGGCGTGTGGCACGGGCCGGAAGGCTTGGAGCGCATCGCGCGCCGCGTGCAGACCATGACGGCCACGCTGGCCGAAGGACTGGCGCGGCGTGGGCGTGCTCCGCGCCCGGGCCTGTACTTTGACACGCTGCGCGTGGATCTCTCCGCAGCGGATCTACGCAAGGTGTTGAGCAATGCCGAGGCCAAGCGCATCAACCTGCGCTTGCACGCCGATGGCGTGAGCGTGTCCCTCGACGAGACCACGCGTCCCGAAGATGTCGCCGATTTGCTGACGGTCATCACGGGCGTCGAACACGATCTCACCCATGTCGCCGCGCTCGCAGCCAGTGTGCGCTTGCCGGACTATGGACCTTGTGCGCGTCAGGGTGCCGCCCTGCAGCACGGCATCTTCTCGTCGATGCGCAGCGAGTCCGACATGATGCGCTGGTTGTCGAAGCTGCAGGGACGCGACTTGTCCTTGACCACCTCGATGATCCCGTTGGGGTCGTGCACGATGAAGCTGAATGCCGCAGCCGAGATGCTGCCCATCACCTTCGCAGGCTTTGGCCGCATGCACCCGTTCGCACCTCAGGCCCAGACCAAGGGCTATGAGCGCTTGTTCAAGGACCTCGAAACGTGGTTGGCCGAAATCACTGGTTTTGCCGCTGTTTCGCTGCAACCCAACGCCGGCTCGGCGGGTGAGTACGCCGGCCTGCAAGTGATCCGTGCCTACCACATGGACCGTGGTGCCGCGCGTCGCAATGTGTGCTTGATCCCGCACTCGGCTCACGGCACGAACCCTGCCAGTGCCGTGATGTGCGGCATGAAGGTCGTCGTGGTCGAGTGCGACCATGATGGCAACATCGATGTGGCGGACCTCAAGAAGAAGGTCGAATTGCACTCGGTCGAGCTGGCCGCGTTGATGATCACCTACCCGTCGACGCACGGCGTGTTCGAAGGCACTGTCAAGGAGATTTGC